>CAMAQS010000001.1 GCA_945860565.1 Chitinophaga pinensis
GTAATATTGAAGATATGTTAAGAAAAATCCAATTTATTCTATTTCTTTTTATAATTCAATCTTCAATTTTTGCCCAAAGTTCATGGAATAATATATTGAGCTCAAATAAACTGTCCCCATCTGCAAAATTACTTTTCTTGCAAAAAACGGACTCTAATATTTTCGTGAAAAATGCAACGAATTTTTACGATTGTTTTATCCAAACCAATGAAGGCGTTGATTTTGAAACATATAACATCTCGTCACATCAATTTCTAAATAGTTACGGAAATTTACATCACGTTAGTCTAACGAAATCTCAAATCACATCTATTATCCAAGATGACAATATCCAGCATATTGAAATTAGCAATAGATTCACCTCGCCAAGACCGCAGAATAATATCTCTAAAGGATTATCAAAAGTGGTAGATGCCCATAATTCCAAACCGGGGTTTCCACTAAAAGGCAACAATACCATTGTTGGAATTGTGGATATTGGGTTTCAAACAACACATCCCACATTTTATAATGAAAATGGTCAATTGTATAGAGTTAAGCGATTTTGGCACCAAGGGTACCCAAATCTAGACGGACCTTCTCCGTATAAATATGGAATATTATACTCAAGTAAAAATGCAATTTTAAATGCAGTAGATTATGATGGAACGCACGGTACGCATGTCGCAGGTATTGCTGCTGGGTCAGGGTTTCCAACAGTAAACAATGAATATGGTGGTATGGCGCCAGATGCAAACTTGGTATTTGTAGCTATAAAATATAAAAATGATACTATAGGAGGCAGTGCCCTAGGAGATTATCTTGTGGCCAATACAACCATTTTAGATGGATTTGATTATGTTTTTAATTATGCCGATTCCGTGCGAATGCCAGCCGTTTGTAATTTGTCGTGGGGTATGCATACAGGCCCACACGACGGGACTTCTCTTTTTGATATTGCTTTGGATAATTTATTGAAAAAACCCAATAAATGGAATAATTCAAACATTGGAAAAGTGATTGTCGGTGCCAATGGAAATGATGCCATGAATAACATGCATGTCAAAATTTCCTTGAAAAATGATACCTTAGAAACCTTGGCCATGGACAGAAGTAGAACCAATTTCAAGACAGAAAATATATATTGCGATTTTTGGGCGGAGAAAAATTCAGACATCAATTTCTCGATCTCATTAATTGACTCTCAGAACAATGTGTTAATACAGTCACCCTATTATAAATTCGATAGCAATTTTGCGATAAACACAGTCTTTGCAAACAATCTAGATTCACTTACCATAGTTTTGGCCGGACAAAAAGAATACATTAACAATGGAAAATCCAATGTTTTAACCATGGTAGAATGTAATTCTATCAACAGATTTATAAAACTAAGTTTTACAGGAAACGGTGAAATAAATGGATGGAATTCAGGTAGAACTTATGAATGGACATCTGGAACATTTAGAAGTTACATTCAAAATCTTAAACCCAAAAATTGGGTTGAGGGAGATGATTTACAAACCATGATTGAAAACGGTGGAACGAGTAAATCTATCATTAGTGTTGGAGCCACAAACAATAGAGTAAATTGGATTAATTATGAAAATATTTTCAAATCAGATTCTACCATTGCAGTTGGTGATATTGCCAATTTTAGCAGTAAAGGTCCAACCATAGACAACCGAATAAAACCAGACATATCGGCACCAGGCCGATATATTGCGTCTGCTTATCACAAAGACCAAGTTCCAGGTTGGTTGGCGCCAAGTATTTTGTTTAAAGGCAAGTTCAACGATGACGATGTATATTATGCAATGTCTAGCGGTACCTCAATGTCTGCTCCACATGTGGCTGGAATTGCTGCCCTTATTTTACAAGCATCCAATAATTCTCTAGATTTTAATCAGGTTTCAGAAATCATTAAAACAACCGCCATTAAAGATGAATTCACTGGTCAGATAGTTAATAATACATTTGGTTATGGAAAAATCAACGCTTACGAAGCGGCTAAAATGGCGTATTCCCATACTAGTCTAAAAAATACGAAGCAAATGAACTTTTTGTTATATGCAAATACAACAGAAATAAATATCAATGCGAAAAATGGAAGAATTGAAGATTTCAATATTGAAATCTTGGATTTAAGTGGAAAAATTATTCAAAAATATAACGCTTTGAATGGTTCAAACCAATTGACAAAACCACTAATAGAAGGGATTTATATATTTAAAATTACCGATATTTTGAACCAAGTTCATTATACAAAATACCTTGTAGAGGATAAATAATTAAGAGGAGAGTGAACTTTTCCATTGAATATAAGATTCAACGTGTCTCTCTTTTTTATTTGAATATATATCGTTTATAGTAACAAGTATGCCCGTTTCTTCTACATCACCAAAATGATGATTGACACAAGTCCCAAATGATTTCATTGTAGGGCTTAAACTCATATAACTGTTAAACAAAGGAGGAACTTGTTCACCCAAACTTTTTACTTTTTTAGACAATGCAATATATGCTGCTTTATACTCTAATTCGGAGACTTCTGAAATGAATTCTGAGCAATCATTTTCAAGAACTAAAGGAGACTTCGGGAAGGCCAAATTTTCGGAATCAGGAAAAAAGTACTTTATAAATGACAAAATTAAATCACGAGCAAATCGATTGAAATTTGTGTACATTGTTACCTTGCCAAAGAAATATTTAATTTCAGGATTCAAAATAATTAATGCGCCAAGGCCATCCCACAAATTATCCAAAGAAAACAAACCTTTCCTGTTGTTTTGTGAAGGTTGATAATTGGGTTGAACAAAACTTCTACCCAATTCAATGGTAAATGGAAAATAATCTATTTTGATTTTTTCTGAAAATAGTAAAATTTCAGACGTAGATAGAAAGTAATCATTCTCGTTGATTTTGTTGTTCTTGCATTTTACGTATCTATATCCACCCACAATTTCTTGGTCAATTGGATCCCAAACAATTAATTGGTAATAGGGATTTTCTCCAAGATCAAATTCATCAATATCAGCTGATTTACCCGTTCCACCGCCTGCTTGCCTAAAAGTTAATTCTCTTAATCTACCAACTTCATTCATTAGCGCAGGTTTTAAATTACCATCAAAAATGTAAATTTCGTTATTGCCATTATTTGTTGGGCGCACGAAAATATCAGAGGTTAACTCTTTTAATAATTGGCCAATATCGACTTTTTGAATAATACTTTCCATTTTAAAATACCTCGTGTCTAATTTTTGTAAATCGCTTCGCTATTTTCTTTGAGTTGATAAACGTATTCTTTTAATTTTTGAGCATCTTCCCACATCGTTGAATAACCAAAATTATCTGGGGTTACTGATTTGCCAAATGTCATTTCTATGGTCTTGCCTTGCTGTTTAAACATTTCATCGGGTAAGGTTAGCATTTCAATGTTTACTTTTATTTTGAAAAATTTCCTAAATCTTGAAATCCTATAAAAACGATTGGAATTTGCTCCATCAATATAGGTTGGAATAATGGGTAAATTGTGCTCAATACTCTTTTTAACTACACTTTTATGCCAATTTAAATCCCTAACAATATTGTTAAACTTCCTAGAAACAAAACCAGAAGGGAAAATTACAATAACCTTCCCAGACTCATATCCTTTTTTAATTAATTCTAGGCTTTTTCTATCAGGTTTACCAGTTCGATTTACGGCTAAAAAATTGTCTTTTAATGGCTTGACGTTCATTAAAATATCATTGGCCAAAAACAAGAAATCTTTCCGCACCTTTGAAACAGCCAACATTAGGGCCAATCCATCAAGACCACCGAGTGGATGGTTTGCAGCGATTATACAACCTCCAGTCTTGGGGATATTTTCAATGTTTACGCTAGTCAAATTTATATTTAATTCATTGAATATGACTTCAATGAAATCGGTACCAGTTTTACCTTCTCCAATTAATAATATTTTATTAATATATTCTTGGTGGATAAAACCTTTCATCCAATTAATTAAAAATTTAGGAATCCAATTTAGAATTTTTGGATTCTTGGATTTAATAATATTTTCTAAATCTATTTGAATTAGATCACTCATTTAAGATAATTTTTTTTGTAAAATTTAACACATCATACGCCAGTTGGGAATTTTCAGCTTCAGCATATACCCTTAATACTGGCTCAGTACCGGAAGGACGAATCATAACCCAATTTCCATTGCTTAATCGGAATTTAAATCCATCTAAATCCTCAACTGATGTAATGTTATAAGGTCCAAATGAAGAATATTCACGATTTTTACAAGAATTAATTATTGCATTTTTAATTTCATTTGTTACATGCAGATCATAACGCTCAACGGCAAATGAACCTACCTTAGCGTAAACATCTTGTATTAATTCGGAGATGGTTTTTTTTGCAAGCGAGGCATATTCCATTAACACTAGGCCCATCCAAATTCCATCCCTCTCTGGAATATGTCCTTTAATAGCAATTCCTCCACTTTCTTCTGCTCCAATTAAAACATCTTCATTAATCATATATTCACAAATATATTTAAATCCAATTTTAGTTGTAATTGATTTAATTCCTTTTTGTTCACACAACAAATCTACTTTATCACTTACCGAGAAACTTTTAACTACACTGCCCGACAATTTTTTATAATCTGTTAGGTATTCAATGAGTAGAAGAATAATATGGTGAGAGTCTACAAAATTACCAAATTCATCGAAAAAGCCAATTCTATCGGCATCTCCGTCTGTTGCCAAACCAATTTTTAATTCTTCAGATGATTTAATCATTTCAGAAATTTCCGGTAAGTTCTTTAATATTGGTTCTGGAGCTCTACCATTAAACCCTGGATTAAACTCACAATGCAATAACGTAGATTTTGGAAGTAATTCTCTAATTACGTTTTGTCCAGCTCCATACATAGAATCATAAGCCAGTTGATTAGAGATTTTTTCTAATGCTTCGATGTTGAAATGTTCCTTGCAATGATCGATATACATTTTTTCCAAATCAATATATTGAATCACCCCTGATTCAATATATTCGTCAAATGAATTTTGGCTTGGTATTTCTGTATTGGTTATCAAAGCTTCGATTTCATTGATCACATCTGGAGTTGCAGGACCACCGTAATTCGCTTTAATTTTGAATCCGTTGTAGGATGGGGGATTGTGAGATGCAGTGATAATAATACCCAAACCGAGTTGTTTTCGGCTTACACCGAGTGAAATCATGGGAGTAGAGACAAAACCGTTTGACAAATGAACCACAATGCCCATAGAAGCAAAAGTAACAGCAGTTTCTTTGGCAAACATTTCGCCACCAAACCTACAATCATAACCGATAACACAAGAATTATCAAGGTTCGCTGATTTTAACCATTGTGCAGTTGCACTGGCTACTCTTCTTACATTGGCTGTGGTATAATTGTCTCCAATAATTTCTCTCCAACCATCTGTTCCAAATTTTATTTGATACATAATTATTTAATTAAATGCGTTTAAACCTGTTATTTCCATTCCCAATATTAACAAATGTATGTCATGCGTACCTTCATAGGTAATTACCGATTCTAAGTTCATCATGTGTCTCATGATAGAAAATTCACCTGAAATACCCATACCACCTAACATTTGTCTACTTTCTCTTGCAATTATAAGGGCATTTTCAACATTATTTCGTTTTGCCATTGAAATTTGAGCGGGTGTTGCTTTTCCGTTGTTCATTAAAACACCCAATCTCCAAGCCAATAATTGCGCTTTTGTAATTTCTGTGAGCATTTCAGCCAATTTTTTTTGTTGAAGTTGAAATCCACCAATCGGCTTGTTGAATTGTATTCTTTCTAAACTATATCTTTTGGCAGTATCATAACAATCCATGGCAGCTCCTATTACGCCCCAACTAATGCCAAAGCGTGCACTGTTTAAGCACGTTAAAGGTCCTTTTAATCCCTCAACATTTGGAAGTAAATTCTTTTTAGGAACTTTTACATTTTGAAACACCAATTCACCCGTAGCACTTGCTCTTAAACTCCATTTATTATGTGTTTCAGGAGTCGTAAATCCATCAAATCCTCTTTCAACTATTAATCCTTGAACTTTACCCTTTTCATTTTTCGCCCAAACAATTGCAATGTCAGCAAAAGGAGCGTTGCTAATCCACATTTTCGAACCATTTAATAAATAATGATCCCCTTCATCTGTGAAGTGTGTTTGCATTCCTTCTGGATTTGAACCATGATCAGGTTCAGTTAAGCCAAAACATCCTAACATTTCACCAGAAGCCAACTTCGGAAGATAATGCTTTTTTTGTTCCTCAGAACCAAATTTAAAGATTGGATACATAACCAATGAACCTTGAACAGAAGCAGTACTGCGTATTCCACTATCGCATCTTTCCAGTTCCTGCATAATTATTCCGTAAGTGATGTAATCCATCCCCCCACAACCATATTCTACTGGAAGTTGTGGTCCAAATGCGCCTATTTCTCCTAGTTTTTTGACAATATGCCTCGGGAATTCTGATCGTTGAGCATAATATTCAATAATCGGAGACAATTCTTTTTTTACCCATTCCCTTACAGAATTTCTGATTAAAATGTGTTCTTCCGTAAGTAGTTCATCTAAAACATAAAAATCAGGAGCTTGAAATTTATCTTTATTTTGATTTGCTTCGAATAAATCTTCTAACTTTGAATTTTCCATAAATTGAATTTCTTACAAAAGTAAGAATCTATATTACTTAATTAGCCATTTTTTAGTAAACATTATGTTAATCATTGCAAGTGTCGAAAATTTTAAATCCCGAATTCCTGTAGGTTGGTTTTTAGAAGAACGAACCATTAAAACGGAAGTATTAATTTCAGTAAACATTGGATATGAAATTGAAACAGTTTTTGATAATTTAGATGACGTAATCGACTACCAAGTGATTGACGAAATAATATGGAATTCTTCATTGAAAGAAGTTAAATTATTAGAAATGTTGGGTCAAGATATAATCAATCAATGCCTTAAAAGGTTTTCTGGTTTTGATTTGAAGCATATAAATGTTAAAATTAAAAAACCCGTAATTTTATTAAATGGTGTTGATAGTGATTTTCATGTAATTTTTTTAGAAAAGAAATTTTAATCACTATTATTTGAATTCACTCTATTAACTTTGAATAAATGAATAAATTTTTTGTTTCAATCATTTTTTATTTAACCACCATTAGTCTATTTGCTCAAAATCAAGCAGTTACAGGTTGGGTATTCGATAAAAAAACCCTTGAAACCATCCCTTCAGCAATTGTTGTAGACAATTCAAGTAATATTTATTCCGAATCAAACAATAAAGGGTATTACCAAATTGTTTCTAAAAGCGGTGAACACGATTTTGTATTCGCTGCCCCCGGTTATAAAGCATTGAAAGTAAAAATTGATGTTTCTGGAATAGTACTTCACAATGTTTTTCTTGAACCGACAGACTTTGACGAAGAAGGCGAAACAGAAATTTACACCTCGTTATACAGCAGTAAAACAAGTTATTACAAAACTTTACCTAGACAAGTTATTCAAGATAAAACCATGTTTGGGATTTCTGACCCAATAAAAATATTACAAAATTTACCCGGTGTTTCTGGGGGATTTGAAGGGTTGTCGAGTACTTTCGTTAGAGGAAGTAATGCAGATCAAAACTTACTTCTAATGAATGGTCTTCCGCTTTACGGAAATGGCCACATGTGGGGGTTACTTTCAAACTATAATCCCGAAATTATAAAAAGTTCAGAATTCTATAGAGGTGTTGCCCCAGCACGTTTTGGCAATAGAGCAAATGGAGGGGTTTTAGACATTACTACATTAGGTGGAAGCGCAGAAAGTTGGAAAGGCATTGTTAATGTGGATTTAGCCATGACGAATATTGCTGTTAATGGACCAATTGATGAAGCGGGTAGGTGGACTGCCTCTTTAGGAATGCGTAGAACCTACATTGACTTGCTTTTAGCGTCGATTGCCCCAGATATTAGTAATTTTTTAGTCGGAAATGTTCATGATATTAACTTCAATTTAACTTTTAAACAAAGTAGTAAGACACATTGGGATTATTGGATTTATAATGGTAGAGACAAATATGGATTGGGATTCTCAGATAATGTGACAGATTCTTTGGGCCGAAAATTCAATCTTGATTTCGATTTTGGTTGGGTATGGCAAAATACATTAACCGGCTTTAATTATTCACACGAAATAAATATTAAACACTTCATGACTTTGAGTGCGGGTATTTCTCGATACGTCTATTTTAATCAATTATATTCTAAAAGTAAATTATCAACAGATTCAACTTCTGAAATAAACGAGTCTCTAAACCAAGATAAAAACAGCATTACCGACTATAGTGTTACTGCAAATTTTGATTACCTTACGGGACCTAAAACACACCTTAAATACGGTTCCAATTTAGTCATTCACGATATGAGACCCGGTGAACTTAAAGAATATGAAATGTTATCCAATGTTGTAACAATCGACACGGTTTATGGTCTATACAACAATTCTGTGGTAACCGAATTTTCAAATTATGCGGAATTAGAATATCATCCCGATTTAAACTTGAGTTTAAATATTGGTGCCAGACTTTGGTCCTATTTTTCAAAGGACAATACTTTTGTCCGCATTGAACCCCGAATCACTATAAACCAAATGCTGCAAGGCAACCGCAGAATTCAATTGGGCTTTTCAATAGCAAATCAAGGCATTCATCAATTATCTAGTGTAACTGGTATTTTACCACAGGATGTTTGGTTTCCAACTACAGGTAGACTCAAACCTCAGCAAACTATACAAGCATCAGCGGCTTATATCCAACCATTGTCCAAAGGATTTGAATTAACCATTGAAGGGTATTATAAATATCTGAATGGCATTACTGAAGTCCAAGAAGAACGAGATGAAAAATTAAGTCAAAATTATTGGGAAAATATGGTTGCTCAAGGAGTAGGGAATTCTCAAGGCGTTGAATTGTTAATTACAAAAAGAACCGGACAATTAAATTTAATTGGATCTTACACATACAGCACCACAACTAGAACTTTTGAAGATGTAAACTTTGGCGAAAATTATAACTTTAGATGGGACAGGAGGCATAAGTTTAACTTACAAATGGCTTATCAAGCCACTGAATCTTTGGTTCTGAACTTTAATTTAGTCTTGATGTCTGGAAATCCTGTGACTGTTCCAACCAGTAGATACTTTACAACTGATGGTCGATTGGTATATGATTACAGTGAAAAAAATAATTATCGGTTGCCAACTTATAAAAGATTAGATTTAGGTTTTACAAAAGAAATCAAACCAGAATCACATTTTGATTACCGTGAATTTTATGGCGTCCACGTCTATAATATTCTTGCATTTAGCAATCCAATGGTAGCACGCTTCCAAGAGAAACCAATAAACGGTGTTAATCCACTTATTGGCACCAGTTATTTTTATTTTGTACCATCCGCTTTTTATAGAATTGAATTTTAATTATGAGTAAAATAACAATAAATGTAATTTTAATTACGTTTTTTTCACTGTCAATTTTAGGATGTGAAACTGAACTAGATCAAAGCTCCATAGAATTTAAAAATAAATTGGTAATGAATGTCCTTGCTACAGATAAAGAGCCCCTTGCTGTTCATATCGGGAAAACACTATCCCTTATTGACACCACCGGCGAGCAAATCATAGAAACGGCCAAAGTTGTTGTTACCGATGATTTAGGATTTTCTGAAACCCTTATTTACAGCTTTGTTGAAGCCAAATACATTTCCTCATTCATTCCAATACCAGGAAAAAAATACTCAATTAGAGCAACTTTTGGCAATTTACCTGAAGCTTTTTCTACCTTAACAATGCCTAAAGGCTTTAATTCAACACCAGCTACTTGGCAGAATAATACTGGTCAAGATTCTGCAGGGTTTCCAATTGGTACCATTAAGTTTAATATTACCGATCCAAGTGACGAGCGTAACTATTATGAAATTGGATTGTTTCGTTTTGAAGATTTCGGATTAGAATGGTTGCCTATACCTATATCACCTGAAAACCCTGAATTGGCAACCGATCCAATCATTAATAAAGAAGGTGCAATGTTTTTAGACGATGCAAGTTTTAATGGGCAAAACAAAGAATTGAGATTTTCAACCCCTTTTGGATCTGCAGGAACCAAATATAAATACTTAGTCACAATAAAAAGCTTGAGTTCAGATTATTACAAGTATTTCAAATCTCTTGAAAATTATCAAGTACAAGGTGGCCCGTTTTCCGAACCCTCTGCAGTATATAACAATGTTCAAGGTGGGGTGGGGATTTGTGCTGGTTCTAGTATATTTAAAGATACAATTAATTAAAAATAAGTGAGTTATAAAAAAGGAAGCCAAGAAATAATCATAAAAAATGCTTCTCAACACAATCTAAAGGATGTTACAGTTACTATACCGCACAATTCTTTTACCGTAGTTACCGGAGTTTCTGGAAGTGGAAAGTCTAGTTTAATTTTTGATACTTTATTTGCTGAAGGTCAGCGTCGTTATGTAGAAAGTCTTTCTTCCTATGCACGACAATTTATGGGTAGAATGAAAAAACCCAAAGTTGAATCTATATCCGGTTTGTGTCCAGCAATTGCCATAGAGCAAAAAGTGAATACAAGCAATCCCAGAAGCACGATTGCTACATCCACTGAAATTTATGATTATTTAAAGTTGTTGTTTTCGAAAATTGGCAAAACAATTTCTCCTATATCCAAACAAATTGTTAAAAGAGATAATGTAGAAGATGTCTTTAATGCAGTTCTTAAGAAATTAAAAGATGATCAAATTATGCTTTATGTCTTAGCAGAATTTAAAGGAAATAAAGAGGGTATAAATTGGTTAGAAGAGCTATCAAAAAAAGGATTCACACGAATTTTAGATAATTATGAAGTTTATAAAATTGAAGATGCTATTTCAAAAGCAATTCAATTTTCAAATAAAACCTATGTTGTAATAGATAGGCTCACAATTTCTCTGGGTGATGAAGACAATCATTCTAGATTTTTTGATGCCATTGAAATTGCATTCTGGGAAGGAGAAGGAGACTGTTCAATTTATTTCCCTGATGATCAATCCATGGATCTATTTAACAACCGTTTTGAGCTTGATGGAATGGCTTTCGAAATTCCAACCAGAGAGTTTCTGAGTTTTAATAATCCACATGGCGCTTGTAGAACATGTGAAGGTTTTGGTTCGGTTTTAGGTATAGACACCGATTTGGTTATTCCCAATAAACAATTGAGTGTTTATGAGGGTTGTGTTGCTCCTTGGAAAGGAGATGTTATGAGCGAATGGAAGGAGCATTTTATTTCTAATGTTACTAAAATTAATTTCCCAATTCACCGTTCATATTCTGAATTAAATGAAAAAGAATTAAATGTATTATGGAATGGGGATGCCAATATTCTTGGAATTCATGACTTTTTCAAACACCTTGAAGAAAATATTTATAAAATTCAATATCGGGTCCTAGCCGCTAGATATCGTGGCAAAACTGTTTGTCCCGATTGCAAAGGTACAAGGCTTAGAAAAGAAGCATCCTATGTCTGTTTGGCAAATATTAAAGACAATGAAACAGAGTATTTAAATCTGCAGAATATCCTATTAATGACCATCGAAACCGCACATGATGTTTTTACAAATTTGGAATTATCCCCTAATGATTTAAAAATAGGAGAAAGGATTTTAAATGAAATAAAAATTAGATTGGGCTACTTAAAGAATGTTGGATTGGGATATTTAACTTTAGATAGATTAAGCAATACCCTAAGTGGTGGAGAAAGCCAAAGAATTAACTTGGCAACCAATTTAGGATCCAATCTTACAGGTTCACTTTATATACTAGATGAACCTAGCATAGGATTGCATAGTCGCGATACCGACAGATTGATTCAAGTTTTAAAGAATCTCCAACAAGAAGGCAATACTGTCATTGTGGTTGAACACGATGAAGAAGTAATGCGAAATGCAGAATATATTATCGATATTGGTCGATATGCTGGCAGTTTAGGTGGCGATTTAATCTATTCCGGAAATTTTGAGGGATTATTAAATGCTCCTAATAGTTTAACAGCTGAATACCTTACAAAAAAAACATCGGTTTCTTTACCAGTAAACTTTAGAGTACCCACTCATTTTATTGAATTATTTGGAGTAACCGCAAATAATTTAAAAAATATTGATGTAAAAATCCCATTACAAACATTTACTGTTGTTACTGGTGTTTCTGGATCAGGTAAAACAACCTTGATTAAAAATGTACTTTATCCAGCCTTGGCCAGAGAATTAAAACAATTCACAACCGTTAAACCTGGTGCCTATAACAAACTTGAATGCCCTAGCCACTTATTAAAAGCAGTGGAATTTGTTGATCAAAATCCAATTGGAAAAAGTTCAAGAAGCAATCCTGTTACTTATGTAAAAGCATACGACGATATTAGAGAATTGTATTCAAATGTTTCAAATTCTAAAAAAAATGGCTTTAAACCTTCTCATTTTTCTTTTAATGTAGATGGTGGAAGATGTGATAATTGCCAAGGCGAAGGGGAGACAATTATTGAAATGCAATTCATGGCTGATATTAAACTGCCTTGCGAAGTTTGTAATGGAAAAAGATTTAAAAAAGAAGTATTAGAATCTGAATATAATTCCAAAAATATTTTTGATGTTTTGGAATTAACGGTTGATGATGCCATTGAATTCTTTGCAGCCGAGAAAAATATAGTTGAAAAATTAAAACCACTACAGAAAGTAGGCTTGGGTTACATTAAATTAGGTCAAGGCAGCAACTCTTTGAGCGGGGGGGAAGCCCAACGTGTTAAACTAGCTTACTATTTAAGTAAAGCAAGTCCAATAAAAGATGGTGGTGGAGTATTTATTTTTGATGAACCCACTACTGGTTTGCATTTTTATGATATCCAAAAATTGCTAATTTCTCTCAATGCACTTGTTGAAAAAGGAAACACCGTTATTTGTATTGAACACAACTTGGATATAATTAAATGTGCTGATTGGATCATAGATTTAGGTCCAGAAGCAGGTAAAAATGGTGGGGGCCTCGTTTATCAAGGCCCCACCAAGGAAATTACTAAAATCGATTTAAGTCTTACCGGACGTTATCTAAGAGATAAGGTTTAATTATTTGTATAAATTAACTTTCCTCTGTTGATTTGATTTTTGCCTATAATCTGGAATAAATATTGTCCATTTGATAGTCCTTCAGGTAGTTTAACTTTTAAATCGTCGGTTACAAAGGTTTCGAAAATAGTTTTTCCATCTAAACCATACAATATAAAACTATTTCCAGGACTACATTCTTTGCAATGAAGTTCAGAATTGTTATTGGTGGGATTTGGAAATATTCCAATAAGAGATTTTTTGACAATGATGGTTGAAGTGAAGTCTAAAATATCTATTTGTTGAATTTCAGAATATTTGCAAATTTTGTCATTCAAAGTATTCAATGTTTTAGAATCTGTTACTTCAAGTTTTATCGGAATGTTTTGTTCCTTATAATCTACAAAATCAAATTGAAAAGAGGGCGAATTTGCCAATACCTTGAACGTATCTTGGTTTACAGTCCACTTATGTAAGTTGCTTGGTGTTTGATCATTTGAAGTAAAGAGATATTGATAACCTGACACCCATTCCTTGTTAAATCTAGTATTTATTGGATGACTGAAAAATGAATTGAAATAGCTTGATTGTAAAGTACATCCATTTTTAGAAGTGCGCGTAACATAAAATGAGTCATTCGGATAAAGCGTAATGATGTTATTGGAAGTGTTTCGAACTAATTCTCTATCTGAAAACTTAAAAGTATAGCTATCATCTATTTTAGAATTGGAAATATTGAATTGGATTTGTGTTGAATCATTAAAACCGCAAGAAGTGAAAATTTGATTTTCCTTAAAATTTCCTTTTACTTGCTGTAATGAGTCAGATATAATGAATATGCTTTTTTCAGTATATCCACAAGAAAGTAATGCAGAATCAATGATTCTTATTTTGTGAGATTGATTTTTAATTACGGTGTAGTTAAAGATTGTATCCGTCAATTTAACATTGTCAAAAAAGATACCATAATTCTTAGATTTTTCAAGACCATTAATTTCAATTTTACCCAACGAATCAGTACAAAATTTTAACCCTTTGGTATTAACGGTATACGTTATATCACTACATCCTATACCCTGACCTGAAAGACTTCCGATTTTTGTTAATCCACAAAACTTATTGGTTCTTGCCTGAATCCAGAAATTAACCCTTTGAGTTGGGGAATTCAATGTGATTTCTTGCGAATCACTAAGTTTTCCATTACTCGGATAGTTCCAAGATTTTCCGCTGTCTATAGTATATCGATATTCTGTGGCTGAGTTTAATGGAACCCATCCAAATATGACTTTATCTACAAATTTTTGTTTTACAAACAACAAAGGTGCCTCTTGTGTATCAACACCAGTAAATTCTTTTTTAAATGGTTTAGAAACACATCCATTTTTACTTTTACTCCATACGTTAGTAGCATTAAATCCTTGTTTAATTGATACTTTTAAAAATGAATCTCTTGAATAAGGACCTGTCTCAGATGTTAAAGAGTATGAATCGCTAAACCCATTTAAATTTTTCGTAAAAATCAAAAGAGGTTCGCTTTTGCAAATAGAGTCGGCTGTTTGTCCATAAGAAACCCCAAAAACCGGTTTTGGTACAAGTAATACTGAATAGATTTGAGATACCTTTTTACAACCATTACTTCTAAATGCAGTAACGTATACAGCTGAAGTCGTATCTATTTTTAAATTGGTTTGCGAAGAACCATTATTCCAGGTATATGTATGGTTAGTAACAGTTTGAACATTAAAGTCCAAGGTGTCACCTGCACACAAAGGCAAAACCCCATTAGCAGAAGGAGGAGTTACTATAGGCGTTGTCGCGCCAGTAATTACTGTGAATTTTAAGGTATCCGGATTACTGATTCCTTTTGAGTTAGTAGTAGTTAATATTGCAATTTTCGCACCAGTAGAAGAATAACTTACAGTTGGATTTTGGGCATTTGATGCAGCGGGGGTTCCACCAGGGAATCTCCATGAATACGCAGTTGCGCTACCAGTAGATATTCCTTTAAAATTTAAAGTTGCATTTGAACAAGCAAAAGTATCGACCAAGTCTGCTGTAGCAATAGGCAATAGGGTAGACGGCGAAAAGGTAAACGTTTTGTTGTAAATATAGTCGTTTCCGGTTCCTCCATTGCTGTTGGTTACATTCAAAGCCAAATAAAAGTTAATATTTCCTACGTTTTTAGATGGTGCTTTCCATTGAAATACCCAAGCAACTGAATCAGTTGAAACGCTTGAACTACCAGTTTTGGTGTGTTCTATATAATTTCTTGAGGATGCTGAAAATGTTTGAGTTCTATTATTTGTTGACGTAAATGTTCCCGCTGCGGTGTATCCAGAAGCAGCATTTCCAGATAATGAGGTAACTTGAAAACCAAATACAGATTTTCCAGATTCTCGGTAACTAACCGTAATGGTATATGTCGAATCCGGAATATAACCCGAACCAGTAAAGTTTCCCGCTAGCTTTATTTTGCCGTGATTCGTACCACTTGTTTGTAAGGAAAACGTGTTATGACATGAATTGCATGAACTTTCGTTTGGAGCCCCTGAATAGGCGCTGCCTGTGCCACTAGAACTACTTTCAATTCTAAAAATAGATAGGGTAATTATTCCTATAACAAATAGACCCGATTTGATAAATTTCGATTTCATTAATGAAATCTAGACAATGAAATTATAAAAAACGTTCCCTCAACTAAAAAAATAAATTATTTCATCAAACAATTTTTCTATTTAAACGCCTTTTATCCGTCAAATTTTGAAAATAGTCTAAATTATCTTTGAAAGCCAACCCTAAGTCTATAAATTTGACATTTTATGAAGAAACTTATCTTTTCTGCTGCACTATTGATTTTTACATTAAATCATTTGTCAGCGCAGGCAACACTAATTGAAAAGGTTGAATCGGTTCCGGGAAAACTGATTATACCTTATTCTAAGTTTATGCTCCCTAACGGTTTGACTTTAATTGTCAGTGAAGATCATTCAGATCAAGTGGTGCATTTAAATGTGACTTATCATGTTGGATCAGCACGTGAAACACCAGGAAAATCAGGTTTTGCACATTTCTTCGAACACATGTTGTTTCAAGGTTCTAAACATGTTGCAGACGAAGAACATTTTAAAATAATTAAAGAATATGGTGGTGATGTAAATGGAAATACAACCAGAGACAGAACGGTTTATATTGAAACATTTCCAAGTAATTTTACAGAAACTGCCCTCTGGATGGAAGCCGATAGAATGGGTTTTTTCCTAGAAGCATTTACCAAAAAGAAATTTGAAGTGCAACGCGAAACTGTGAAAAATGAAAAAGCACAAAGATTTGATGCCCCTTACGGTTTTTTACTGGAAGTAAAAGATCAGGAATTTTATCCATCTGAACATCCATATAGCTGGTCAACAATAGGTTTTGTTGATGATTTAAATAGGGCTGATAGCACTGATTTGAGAAATTTCTTTTTGAGATGGTATGGTCCTAATAACGCCTGCATTATCGTTTCGGGGGATGTGAATACCACCGAAGTTGTTCAATGGGTTGAAAAGTATTTCGGTTCTATTCCTAAAGGCAGGGAAGTTAAAAAGAAAAGAGTGAAACCTGTTGTTTTTGAAACCGACAAAATCAAAAGCTATCCAGATCCAAATGCATACGTGCCTTTAATGTATATAACTTATCCAGGTGTACCCGTTTATCATGAAGATGAAGCTGCATTAGATTTATTGTCTTACTTAATGGGCAACACAAAAAGCTCTGTCTTATATAAGAAATTTATTGACAATGAAATGGCTCTTCAAATTGGGGCGTCTAACAATCCTTTAAGTGCAATTAACCACGAACTAGCGGGTGAATTTAGCTTTACTCTAGCTGGATATCCTTGGTCTGATATGTTCAAATTGAAAGCCCGTTTAATGCAGGTGTTAGATTCTTTCGAATATGTCAATTTTTCGGATGACGATTTGATGCGTGCAAAATCGAATTTGTTGGCCACTCTTTCTAATGGTTTAGAATCTGCAGACAATAAAGCGAATTACTTGAGTAATTACTGGTACTTAGACCTTAAAAATGCACAAGGCAAAACATTTAATTTGGAAGATGAAATTGATAGATTTAAAAATATAACCAAAGAGGATATTATGCGCGTTTATCGTAAATATTTAAAAGGGAAAAAATCTTCTACTATCGATATCCAACCTTACAAAACGACCGGAGATGAAAAAGCCCCAAAATTTGAAAGTTTTAATCCCAATGTAAACTTTGCAAGTGATGCATTAGACATTGAATATAAAAATTTAACTCCACGTTTGGTAGTAGATAATTTCGATAGATCAAAAAAACCTACTCCAAAAACAATTAAACCAGTTTCTGTGCCTAAAATATATAAAGAAACTTTGGCAAATGAAGCCCAAGTTTTAGGTACTGAATTCAACGAAACTCCAAATGTATTAATTCAAGTTACTTTTAAAGGGGGTGCATTGTTTGAAGATGGTAAAAACATTCCTGCTGGTACCGCAGATATGATGGCAAATTGTTTAGACCTTGGAACAAAAAACAAAACTCCTGAACAACTTGAAAATGCTTTAGAAAAATTAGGTGCTAACATCTCTTTTAGTAGTTCTAAAACACGATTTGTAGCGAGCTTATATTGCCCTAAAGATAAAGTAAAAGAAGCCACTGCCTTGCTTGAAGAAATCCTAACAGAGCCTCGCTGGGATAACAAAGAATTCGAAAAAACCCAAAAGAGAATCATTGAAAGCACAAAAAGTAGTCTTTCTAACAGATCTTTAGGTATGATGAATGCTTGGAATCGAATTAATTATGGTGAATCTATTTTGGGTAAGTATACTTCAGCCGAGGATTATGGAAAAGTAAAATTAACCGATTGTAAAAGATATTACGAACAGTTTATTTCTGCCAACTTGGCTAAAGTTATTGTTGTTGGTCCTTTAACTAAAGAAGAGTCAAAAAATGCTCTTTCTTTTGTTGCAAAAATACCAAACCGTAATTTAACAGCGCCTCTTCCTTCAACAGCTGCACCTATGCAAACGTCACAATTGTTTGGCGTTCAGTATGCTGATGCCGATCAAAGTGATATCATGTTAGGCTTTAAAACATTGCCATTCGACTATAACGGAGATTTTTATAAAAGCAGCATCATGAATTTTGCCCTTGCAGGAAATTTTAACAGTAGATTGAATTTGAAAATTAGAGAAGAAAAAGCATGGACTTACGGTATTCGTGGTAATTTCAATCCTTCTTATGAAAATTTACCTGGATTTTATACTGTGTCCGCTGGTATAAAAGCAAATGCGACAGATAGTGCATTAAGTGAAATTATTTGGACCGTTGAAGAATTCAAAGAAAAGGGTATGACCCAAGAAGAATTCGACTTTACCAAGTCTGCTTTGATTGCTAGTGAAGCACTTGATTACGAAAGTTTAGGTCAAAAAGCCGGATTTATTGGACAAATGGCAGCCCGCGACTTACCTGAAAATTACACCGAAGAACAATTGAAAATCCTTCAAAGTATTTCTAAAGACGAGTTAAATGCCATTGCTAAAAAGTATTTAAATACCGAAGAAATGGTGATTGTAGTAGCTGGAGACATGTTATTACTTAAAGACCGTTTAGAGAAATTGGGAATGGGTAAAGTACAAGTATTAAACAAAGACGGTTCTGGCAAAATCAAGTACTACAAAGCTGGTTCTTCAAAACATAAGAAAAACTATAAATAATCTTCATTTAACTTAATTCTGAAAAGGCGTTTGAATAAAATCAGACGCCTTTTTTGTTTTTTAAATCATACATTCTATTCATCATTCTTAGATTCTAGTTTTTATACGTTTGATTTTGATTTTTGTCTAAAAAATGTGGGCAACAATCTAATTCAAAGCCTTGTTCTAACTGCAATTGGACTTAAATTGCACATATTTGAAAAATACACCTAATGGAAGAAAACAATCTGCAACCTGAAGAAATAAACGAAAGAATAATTTCAATCAATATTGAAGATGAAATGAAAACAGCATACATCGATTATTCGATGTCTGTTATTGTTTCACGCGCGTTACCCGATGTTCGTGATGGATTAAAACCAGTTCATCGTCGCGTATTGTATGGTATGGTTGATTTAGGATTGGCATCCAATCGCCCTTATAAAAAGTCTGCACGTATAGTTGGTGAAGTTCTTGGTAAATATCACCCACATGGTGATTCTTCCGTTTATGACGCTATGGTTAGAATGGCTCAAAGCTGGAGTTTAAGATACCCTTTTGTTGATGGACAAGGTAATTTTGGTTCTATTGATGGTGATCCTCCAGCAGCTATGCGTTACACCGAAGCCAGACTAAGGAAAATCGCAGAAGAAATGATGGTGGATATCGATAAAGAAACGGTAGATTTCCGACCTAATTTTGACGAGAGTCTTCAGGAACCAACCGTTATGCCAGGTAAAATTCCAAACTTATTGTTGAACGGCGCTAGTGGTATTGCAGTTGGTATGGCAACAAATATGGCCCCTCACAATCTAGTCGAAATTTGTGATGCCATTAAATTGTACATCGATAACAACGAAATAACCATTCCAGAACTTATGGAAGTGGTAAAAGGGCCAGATTTTCCAACAGGCGCGACAATTTATGGCGTTGAAGGAATTAAAGATGCTTTTGAAACTGGTAGAGGTAGAATCGTTATCCGAGGTAAAGCCGAAATAGAATTGACCAAAACGGGCAAAGAAATGATTGTTGTAACTGAAGTTCCTTATCAAGTTTCTCCGCCTCAAATAATTGTAAAAGCTGTTGATTTGGTTCATGAAAAAATCATTGACGGCATATCTGCAGTAAGAGACGAAAGTGGCAGACAAGGAATGCGTATTGTTTTTGAATTGAAAAGAGACGCCATTCCAAATGTTGTTTTAAATCAATTGTATAAATATACACCTTTACAAAGTAGCTTCTCTGTAAACAATATCGCCCTGGTTTTTGGGAAACCAGAAATGCTCAACTTGAAAGATATGATTAGACATTATGTGAATCATAGACATCAGATTGTAGTTCGACGTACAGAATACTTATTGCGTGAAGCCCGAAAGAGAATTCACATTTTAGAAGGTTTAATCATTGCCCTAGATCACTTGGATGAAGTGATTGCCCTTATCCGTAAGAGCCAAACCCCAGATGAAGCAAAAAATGGTTTAATGTCTAACTTTGGTTTAAGTGAAATCCAGTCAAAAGCAATTTTAGAAATGCGTTTGCAACGTTTAACTGGACTTGAAATCGATAAAATTAGAGAAGAATATAATGCTGTACTTAAAGAAATTCAATATTATGAAAGTATTTTAGGTGATGAAGGATTAAGAATGCAAATCATCAAAGATGAAACTGCCGAAATCTCTCAAAAGTATGGCGATGAAAGAAGAACTAGAATCGAATACAACGCCGAAGAATTCAATATCGAAGATCTTATACCAAATGAAGAAGTTGTAATCACAATATCTCATAAAGGGTATATTAAAAGAACTGCTTTATCTGAATATAAAGAACAAAACAGAGGAGGTAGAGGCTTAAGAGGCGTTGCCCACCGTGATGAAGATTTTGTTGAACATTTATTTGTTGCAAGTACACACAACTATTTGTTGCTATTTACAGAACAAGGACGTTGCTTCTGGTTAAAAGTATATGAAATTCCCGAAGGTGCTAAAGCAACCAAAGGTAGACCAATTCAAAATTTGATAAATATCCCCTCAGATGATAAGATTAAAGCGTTTGTGAATGTTTTGAATCTGAAAGACCCTGAATATCTAGAGAACAATTTCATTATAATGGTTACCAAAAATGGTATCATCAAAAAAACATCCTTGGAAGCGTATAGCAGACCAAGAGCAAATGGAATCAATGCCATTACAGTTAGAGACGGTGATGAACTTTTACAGGCAAGACTGACAGACGGTGAAAGTGAAATATTGTTGGCAAAACGTAAAGGAAAAGCCATTCGCTTTCCTGAACAAAAAGTAAGACCAATGGGTAGAACCGCTGCAGGTGTTAGAGGCGTAACTTTAGAAAGTGCCGATGATGAGGTAATTGGCATGATTTGTGTTAATCCTAACGTAAGGACGTCAAATATATTGGTTGTTTCCGAAAAAGGATACGGTAAAAGATCTGATTTGGACGATTACCGTGTAACTGGTAGAGGTGGTAAAGGGGTTAAAACAATCTCCATTACAGAGAAAACTGGTGATCTTGTGGGAATTATGGATGTAACCGATGAAGATGGCTTAATGATTATTAATAAAAGTGGTATGACAATTAGAATGGCTGTAGATAAATTGAGAATTATGGGTAGAGCCACTCAAGGTGTCAAACTCATAAATATCAAAGACAAAGACGCCATTGCGAGTATTGCCAAAACACCAAAAGAAGAAGACGAAGAAGAAATAATTTTAACAGATGAACCAACAGATATTTCTTCTGCTTCAACGGATGATACCACAACAGACGAAAATAACACAGATAATACCTCAACAGAAAGTACAGATAGCCCAACTTAATAAACTAAATATGAAAAAGTTAAAAAACATATCCTTTTTTGTGGCAATGATGTTGTCACCTTCAATTTGGTCTCAAACACGTGCCATTAACTCAGCTGAATTTGCCCTAGAAAGCAATACCCCAGATGAATTGGTTATTGCAAAAGAAGAAATTGACAAAGCAAGTGTTCATGAAAAAACAATGAATGCGCCTAAAATGTACCTGGTAAAAGGCAAAGTGTATCGTAAATTGTTTGAATTGAGAAACAACCCAATGATAGCCGCAGTTTATATGAAATCTGGATTAATAGCGGGTCAATCGATGATTGATTTTTACAATAGTCCTGGTAAAAAAAGTTCAGAACTAAATGACGAAGCTTCAATTGAAGTAGGCAGTGTTTTCGCAGCCATTTTTACCGAAGCCTCTATCTACAGTGAAAAACTAACCAAAGTTAAGCCGGAACAAAAACCCTTTGTAAATGATACTTTGGTAATGTACAATAGAATTATGCTTGATTTATTTTCCAAATTAGATACCGGTATTTTAAATCAACTGAAAGGTCAAAAAGTAGAACGTCCATATTTCGTAGAAAGATTGGCCTATTTTTCTTTAGGAAATTCTCAACCTACAAAAAGAATGGAAATCCTCGAAAAATTGATGAACGAAGAAATGACATCTGCCATGGTTGTTGAGAGTTTTTCTAAAGAGAAAATGGCTTTAAAAGATACAATAGGAGCAAAGGATGTAATCAAAAAAGCACTTGTAAAATCTAATTACAACAACGATATATTCAATGTTTTAGTGAACTATTACATCATTATCAATAAAGAAGATGCTTTAATTGATGAAATCAACATGCAACTGAAAGAAAAGCCTACTTCTAAAAACTATTGGATAAGAGGTTATTTGAATGAACGTCAAAAAAATTACGATCAAGCTACATTAGATTACAAAGAATCAAGAAGTTTAGACGAATTCAATTACGATGCAAATTGGAACTTAGCTGTGGCCTTAATGAAATATGAAAATAAGAAGTTGATTGATTTAAAATCTAAAGCCACCGGCGATGAAAAAGCCAAAATTGAAAAACAACTTACCAGTAACTACGAAGAAGCCAAGAAGTATCTAGAATATGCATCTGAAAACTCTGCATATTCCAAAGAAGAACTCATTAATATTTCTAAAGCAACTAGAACTTGTTGCCTAGAACTAGGGAATAAAAACTGTGCGTCTGAACAAAGAGACAAAATTCGCTTATTAAATGGGTATACATTGCAAATTGGCGATAAATTCACTTATCGTGTAACAGGCGATGCAACGAACATGGAAATTTCCTACCAGAACAAGCAAAATACAAACTCTACAGTGAGCAATATTAATGGCAATTTCGAAAAAGAATTTGACTATATCGACAAATCAGATATGTTAACACTCGCTATTAGAATATTAGGTGACGGATTTGCAAATGCTCAAATCTTAGTTAATGGGACAGTAGTAGCTGAAAAGGAAGCCGACGGTAAAGGTCAAACCATTTATTTGTCTTTTTAAGACATTCAATTATTCAATCAGAAAGAGGCTGTCTTTAAAGGATAGCCTCTTTTTTTTGGGGGATGATTATTCTTGCCAAATTTCAAATAGTGCAGATTCGAGCTTATTTTTACAATCTAGGGACCGGCGGATTTGAAACAAACGAAATATGACAGAAATCCATAATTATATAACCTCCGGACTTTCAATTTCTACAATATCATTTATTGCTGGTATAATCTGAAATTCTATATTAAAAGAATCATCGAATCATTACAATAGATTTACCAATTTAAACTTTATTCAAATTAAGAGAATTAACAATTTAATAGGAGCGTGGCTGGCTAAATGGATAGTGAAAAATACTCTAATGAAATATATAAAATAAAATTTAAAATTCAGTAAATCAATTGAATTGGATGCATTACTTAAACTTAGTAAAGATATGTTGTAAGTAGAAATAAGTCATTTGATAGGTTTCATGTTTGTTTTCATCTTTTCAGTTATAGCATGATTAAAAAACGACTGGGAATTGGATTTAATATTACTCGTGTTGAATGTGTTTGTGAAGATGAATACGGCTTTATGAGAACAACAAACTAAACGTCGTATCGATAGAATTTCCGATAAAATAAATGCATAGCTATTTTGCGATAAATAGATTAGTTAAAGACATAAATGGCAACGAATACCCTTTGTATTTCTATATGAACATTAAATTAGTGCAATTTAAATTACGTAAAATATATAGGTCTTTTAAAGTAATATTGGTGCCATTGGAGGAACATTTGTATAGAATTATCCAACGCGGTAATATTTCTATAGGTATGCAATACGATAACCGATTACGTTAAAAAATTTAATGTAATTGGTCTAGAATGAAGGAGGATTATAGTTGTCAAGGATTGTTTTGACAATTTCAATATGTTAAAGGTCGATTTTAAATGTTACTTATATAATGAATATTGAATTCAATATAGAATGGAACGGCACAAATGAAATATTCTATTTAACATAATGTAAATTATGAAACAATTTAATGGCCCTGAATAGGGCCACTAAATCTATGTTTTATATGATATGAATTCGTATCGCTCTATTCAACAACTATTGTACCCAAATCTAAATGCTGATCATTGGTTTTCCCTCTTAAAAAATAAAATCCAGAATTTAATGAGCCAATATCTACCAATCTACTTTTTCCACCTTCTACATTAAATACCTTTACCAATGTTCCATTTACATTGTAAATTTCAATTTCACCGGTAAACTTTGATTCCCAAGTAAAATTCCCGTCCTTAACAGGATTTGGAAAAACACGTCCATATTTGTTTAGATTGTTAAAGGTTATTCCAACCGAATTCAAAATAATTGTATTAGAAGTATCTCCATTACAACTACTGTTAATTAAAACGGCATTGTAACTACCCGTTAACGTTGCATGAAATATGAGACCTACGCCCATCTTAACTCCATTTCTAAACCAATTCACTTGCCCAATTCCTGGATAATTTGTTACGCGGAGTGTATCGTGTTTTTCGCTGATAATTAAGGTAATTGTTTTTAATCTTGTGGTAATTTCATTGCTGCTGTAGATTTTAGGAGTTGCGCATTTCAAATTACTTGAAGCTGTTGCATAAACCTTAAATCCATCATTTAATGGTGGCATGATGCGTATGTTTTTAGCTGTATCGTACTTTGCACCATTGTAATACCATTGGTATTCTATTGAAACTGAATTCATAGATGTGTATTTATTAGATAAACTAAAATCTACCGTATCTTTCACACATGGTGATAACGAACTTGAATTTATGTTTATCCCAATTGGAATGGTATCTGTTACAACAATAGATTTCGTAATGGAAGATTCTCCAGTAGGATTTACAACGGTTAAAGTTATATCGTATTTTGCAGATAGATTAAATCTAATAGACGGATTTGTAGATGTCGAATCAGTAGAATTTGTATATTTGAAACCATTGTTTGGAACAATTTTCCATGAATAAGTCTCAGGATCATTTATACTCAAATCGCTAAAATTAACAATTACATTATTACAAGGAAGGGTGTCAGAAATGCTAAAGTTAGCAATGGGTTCAGTTTTAATCCACGCATCACTTGTAAAAACTCCTCTCCCATGGGTTGCTGCCATTACCACACCATCCGATTTACGAATATTTAAACTGAGCGTTTTTACCGGTCCAACACCAGCATTGCTGGTATACCAGCTTGGACTAGAAGCAAAAACGTTGTCTGTAACGTACATTCCCAATTCTGTACAAATCATAACTTGACCTTTTTTATAAGGATTTGACAAAATGCTCCAAACCGGCATATTGGGAAAATCTCCATCTTTTGCACTCCAGCTACTTCCTCCATTTGTGCTGATATATATGTTATTCAATCCATAATTACTTAATGTTAAATACAAGGTATCTGCTGAACTATTCTGTGAATAAATACTTGAAATATTACCAGCATTAATTCCAGTAGAAACGTTTGTAAAGCTAGGAGTTGGAGCGGTGGCATTGTCGCTGTAATACACTTTGCCTAAGTCGGTTCCAATAAATAATCTATTTTTACCATTTCCCAGTTTAACAGAATGAAAAAAACTTGCTGTCCCAGAATTGTTATCGCCAAAAGAAACAGTTTCAGCTGATGTTGCATCATTTGTTACCAAATTTCTGTAAATATTACCAGCGTCTTTGCCACTAAATAGGTATTTATTGACATCATCCCAACCTGCCGGATTGATAAATTTCCCAGTATTGGCGTCGTTTAATATTTGTTTAAAAGAAGTCCAGCTATTGGTTGTAGCATAAAATTGATTGTATACATAAGATACTACTTGGGTCTTATCATCCGTTGGGCTAATAAAACAATATCCGCCATCACCGCCAGCAACTGTAAAATCGTCATTTATTCCTTGCTTGCTGAAATATTGTGTCCCATTGTCTTGTGCTCCAGCTAGCATAATATTGCTCCCTTTGGTTTGAGACATAGTTCCAGCATAAAACTGAGTAACGTAATATTCATTGTTGCTTTGAACAATTGCTTGATTCGAGTTCCACGCATCGTTAGTCACATCAGATGTATAAAATACCCCTCCGTCACAACCAAATAAACATTGTTTACCATCTGAATTGTATGCAATTGCATGTTGATCTGCGTGAACATATGAACATTTAAGTGCTCTCAAGCCAGAATTTTCACTCCATTTACTTAATTGCTTCCAAGAGCTACCTCCGTTTTGTGAAATAAACAGATCTATACCACCAACAATGACTTCTGAGGCATCCTTTGGATTTACAGCTAAAATCAAATCGTACCAAGCCTGATTTCTAGTGAAATCTGTTTTAGGAATGCCTGCATCTGCATCAATGGGTTTTACTACCGAAGACCAAGCACTGCCATTATTCTCGGTTTTTATCAATGTATCCGCTTTGCCACTACCTTCAAAAACAGCATAAACCGTTCCTGAAGTTCCAGGTGCACAAGCAATCTCAACCCTTGAACGTTTGTTTGTGTGTTGATAGGCAACTGTAAAATTCGTTCCATCATCGGTGTAAAGAATTCTTCCACCACCATTATCCGAATTATTTCCTTCATTTACACGTGTTCCAATCCATATTCTATTATCCTTATCCAATTCCAAGTCCGCCGCAGAATACCTATAATTTTGACTAGGGACTTTGGGCATTACATTCGAAAATGAACCACCGCCATTTGAGCTTTTAAACAATCCCACACTGTTACCGTCTCCATGCCACTGTCCTGAAAAATAAAGGATATCCACAGCAGCATATAACACACTTGCATTGTTTTCATTCCGCACAATAAGGTCATTCACATAATAAAAAGAAGATGTATTGCTTAGATGAGTAAATGTCTTTCCCGCGTCGGTGCTTTTAAAAATCCCCATCCCCCTAGAAGAAGAAGCAGTGGTTCCAAACCCCTCTCCCGTTCCAACATACATAATTTTCGAATCAATCGGGTCGAACGCAATACATGTTACCGCTAGATTTGACCATAAACTCGAAACGGAAACCCATTTACTCGCACTTGAAGTGATATCTTGGTTATACCAAAGTCCACCAGTAACACCACCAGCCCACACTTTCTTGCCTTGATTGTCGTTTGGGTCATACATAACAGCACGCGTTCTGCCCCCAGTGAAATTTGGACCACGTTGTTCCCAAGGAGCTGTACTTGCACCGGGATTTGTTCTTTTTAATACATTGTTATTGTTTTTTTTAGACTGTATTACTTCAACTAGAACTTCAGGTGTTGGACGTCCCAATTTTGGATCAATGGTGGCCAAATAATCTTGTTTCCAATAATTCAATGGCGCCACAAGCTTAGACTTATCGTGCGATTTTACTGATTTTATATGTTTGTTGACTTGTTTTTGAGCCAGCTTGTAATTTTTCAAATATTGCTTATCCGAATATTCATCTGATTGAGATTGTAGTACCCATGGTAACAATATCATTGTCAACATGAGAATGGTCGATTTTGTCTTTTGCATATTCTGTCTAATTATTCTACCCATGATTTCCAGTATGTTCCATCTTCGCATTTTAAAGCTTCTTCTGTAATCATTAGAGGATAAAATGGATCTATCATTACCGCCAATTCACGGGTTTCTTTCTTACCTATACTTTTCTCTACTGTCCCAGGATGTGGTCCATGAGGGATGCCCTTTGGGTGTAGGGTTATCATTCCGCGTTCTACATGTTTTCTGCTCATAAAATCACCGTCCACGTAATACAAAATTTCATCCGAGTCTACATTGGAATGATTGTATGGTGCCGGAACTGAATCCGGATGATAATCGTAAAGTCTTGGTACGAAACTGCAAATCACGAAGTTTCTACCTTCAAATGTTTGATGAATTGGAGGCGGCATGTGCAATCTACCTGTTATTGGCTCGAAATTATGAATACTAAAGCCATAAGGATAACAATATCCATCCCAACCAACAGCATCAAAAGGATGGTTTTTGTAAGTATATGGATAAATATAACCCTGCTTTTTTATCATTACTTTGAATGATCCAATTTCATCGTGGGTAACCAGATTCTCAGGCAATTTAATGTCGCGTTCACAATACGGCGAGTGTTCCAATAATTGTCCAAATGAGTTTTGATATCTTTTGGGGGGATAAATTGGGGTAAACGATTCGGTAATGAGCAGTCTATTGTTTTCAGTCTTAAACTCTAACAAATAGATTGTACCTCTTGGAATAACCAAATAGTCTCCATATTCAAAAGGAATTTCTCCATAAATCGTTAAAAGTCTCCCATCTCCTTCATGAATGAAAATCACCTCGTCACAATCTGCATTTTTGAAAAAATATTCCGACATGCTTTTCTTTGGGGCCGCTACTGATATAATTAAATCGGAATTAACCAATAAAGCTTTTCTGCTTTTGATATAGTCGTCTTCTGGTGCAGTTTTAAAAGTTATGAAGCTTCTATTCTTCATATTCCTCGATTCCACTACTTTAGGTTCAACACTAAATGGTTCTCCAATATCCGTTACCAATGTTGGTGGGTAACAATGATAAACCAATGAATAGGTACTATTAAATCCTTCAGTGCTAATTAATTCCTCAGCATACAAATCTCCATTGTCTTTTCTAAATTGAGTGTGACGTTTTGCCGGAATCTTGCCTAATTTATAATAAAATGCCATAAATATTTATTTCTACGAATATAATTGGATTTTATAAATTTATCTCAACCATTTCACACTTCAAAAATTCTAGATGATCTATCATCAAAATTCGACGACCTTCATCCCAATAGACTGAGGTATTACTTACATTTGTTAATATGAAAAGGAAGGACTTTATTAAAAACACCGCTGCCCTTACTTTAGGCACTGCTTTTTTGCCATTGTTATCAAAAACAATTGGAAATACTAACGGAAAGACGCCTTTGAATGTGGTTTTGATTGTTCTTTCTGGTGGAGTTAGAATTCAAGATACCCTACTTAATCCAACGAATTTGCCTTTTGTTTTATCAAATAACCCTGATTTAAATCGCTCTAAAATACTTTTTAATAATTCGAACTCTAATCATTTGGACGGTTTATCGGATATATTCTATGGAAAAATAAAAAAACGATCAATACTAGATGACTTGGCCAATAATATTAACATGCAAAGCAATGAAATAAAATTATTTGGAAATAGTTATTTAAACAAAGTATTTAGTAATAATGAGTACAAAAAATATGTTGTAAAAAACAATACTAACCAATATAACAACGAAGAATCACAAAATGCGCAAAGGATGTCTCGTGTATTAAAAAGCGTAAAAACAAATAAATGCGCTTTTACATCGGTTGTCTTAGATGAATTTGACAACTGCCACAATAATCACAGCAGATATCTTGAAAACTTAAAGGAATCTGATGAATTAATCTCTGTGTTATGGAATAAAATGACCATTGATTTAAACATGAAAAATACCCTGTTTATGGTAGTTCAAGATTGCGGTAGAGATTTATCGCCAAATTCAGATATATATCCACAAATTGGGTATAATCACAACGATGAAAACGCGAAAAGGACATTTTGTTCTTTAATATACACAGATACTTTAAAAGTGGCTGCTTCAGAAATTTCTACTAAAATGCGCAGTAATTCTGATATAAAAGAAGCCTTGGTTTCTTTGTTTGGAAATAACGCATAAGGCAACTTTTCAATTTTGATTTCTCACAATATCGCATATCGCATTTGGAGTGAATCTATTTATTCTCGTTTTGGGGGATGTGAACTCATTCAAGCCATTAGCTTTTCTAAAGATGCCTTGTTTTTGGTCTTTTCTAAAGACGAAAATCTATCCGGAATGGAATGTAAATTTGTTAAAAATGAATTGGTATTGCTTTTTCATGACAAAGCTTCTATTTCTTCCGTTCAAAAACAACATGTACAAAATCAATTTAAAGAGTTATCCGGTGCATCTTTAATAGATGTCCAATTTAAATTGTTGGATAGAATAATCATTCTACATTTTTCAAATGATCATTATTTAGTTCTTAAAGGATTCGGGAAATACGGCAATTTGCTCACCTTTCAATCTACTAGTCTATTAAAGCCAGAAAATATTTTCAGGTTGCATCTAAAAAAGGATTGGGATTTTAATCTGCAACCATTTTTAGATTTCAATTACTCTTTTAAATCAGGTACGATTCAGAAGTCAGTATTGATAAGTGATGAAGATGCTTGGAATTTTCATTTTAAGTCAACGAGAATAAATGAAATTTTTCAGGATAATGAAATCACAAACTTTTTTTCCGAAACCAAATTGCATGTCCAAAATAAAATCTTAATCGAAAAAATAATGAATGTTGAAACGATTAAAATTAAACATGATGGATTGGGTTTATTAAACTTCATATTTAATAAAAATGCCAAAATTGAAGATGTTAAATTTGAACAAATAGAAATAGAATTATCACAGAAATTAAAAGACCATTTGCGCTGGTTTTATTTCTCTGAACAAAAGGACCTAGAAATAGCTAAACTAAAACAAACCATACAAAACAATACATCAAAACGCGCACAGTATGCGAATCGTTTGAATATTGTTAACACCCAGAGAAGCATGAAAGAGTTAGGCGATATTCTTATGTCTAATGCACATTCGGTTAGTAGTGGTTTAACAGAAGCCTTATTGTTCGATTTTTACAGTAATCAGCGCCTTCGGATAAAGCTTAACCCTAAATTAAATTGCTCTGAAAATGCAGAATGGTATTACAAAAAGGCCAAGAACCAGATGATTGAAGTCGGAAAGTTGACCGAACATATAGAAGACTGCGAAAATAAGATAACTCAAGCTACCCAGTTATTGGGGCTAATCATTAAAACGGAATCAATGATGGAGTTAAAACCCCTCATTCATTCAAATGGTGGTTCCAAAAATCCGATTGGGTCGGTAAAAAAAGTATCTGAAAGCCCAATTGAATCAAAATTCAAGAAGGAAATTGAAAGTGGATTTGAAATTTGGATTGGCAAGAATGGAAAAAACAACGATGAGTTATTGCGGTTTTCACACAAAAACGACATTTGGATGCATGCAAAAGACTGCGCTGGGTCTCATATAATCATTCGGGCCAATAATAAGTCTATACCCGAGGATGTATTGAAAAAAGCGGCCAGTCATGCTGCCCTTAATTCAAAAGCAAAGACACAATCCATAGCAACGGTGATGTTTACGGAGAGGAAATATGTTTCCAAACCAAAGGGAGCGGCACCTGGAGAAGTTAAAGTAAATAAATTTTCGATTTTGGATGTAATTTTGAGCCATTAATGTTTTTTTTAAAAATAATCGTTTCGTAATTTGGATTTCAAAAAAATGATTTTATATTTGCACTCCGATTAAGAAAGGGAGCTTAGCTCAGTTGGTTCAGAGCATCTGCCTTACAAGCAGAGGGTCGGGGGTTCGAATCCCTCAGCTCCCACAAAAGAAACGAAAACCTCATTTATGAGGTTTTTTCTTTTTTAGTCTGCAAGATTTCTTAAATTCGCAGCATGCGCGAAGAATCAAATTCCTTTTTATTGAATTACTTGAATACAATTTCACCTACTGGCTTTGAATCCAATGGTCAAAAAGTTTGGTTGAATTATCTCAGTGAATTTGTAGATGAGACATTTGTTGATACATACGGGACTGCCGTAGGCATTATTAATCCTGGAAAAGAGTTTAAAGTGGTTTTAGAAGCTCATGCCGACGAAATTAGTTGGTTTGTAAAGTATATTTCCGACGATGGATATATTTACGTTATTCGAAATGGTGGAAGTGATTTTCAAATTGCGCCTAGCATGCGTTGCAATGTCTACTGTGAGAATGGAAATATTGTAAAAGGCGTATTCGGTTGGCCTGCTATTCACGTTAGGCAAGATAAAAATCCCGAAACAAAACAAGAAAATATTTTTATTGACTTAGGTTGTCATACAAAATCAGAAGTAGAAAATCTTGGAGTTCATATTGGTGCAGTGGTTGTATTTGAAGCAGATGCCGAATGGTTAAATGAACAATATCTCATTGGCCGAGCACTAGACAATAGAATTGGTGGATTTATGATTGCTGAAGTTGCTCGAACCATAAAGGAAAATAACATTCAACTACCCTATTCATTGTATATTGTGAATAGTGTGCAAGAAGAAATTGGATTACGGGGTGCAGAAATGATTTCAAGGACCATTAATCCAGATGTAGCCATAATAACAGATGTTACCCACGATACGTTCAGCCCTTTATACAACAAAAAACAACAAGGGGAATGCAAGTGTGGCAAAGGAGCCGTTTTAACCTATGGACCCGCTGTTCAAAATAACTTATTGCAGTTTATCTTAAACATCGCAAAATCCAATGAAATTGATTTTCAGCGCAGTGCTGTGAGTCGATCTACAGGTACAGATACCGATAGTTTCGCTTATTCTTCTACTGGAGTGGCTTCTGCCCTCATTTCCTTGCCATTAAAGTATATGCACACTACTGTAGAAATGGTGCATAACGACGATATAAATAGTTGCATTGAACTCATGTACCAAGTTGTACAAAATATAGAATACAAACAGTCTTTCAATTATCTATAATGTATCAATCTGAAAAACCGAAACCAAATCTATCCTTTCTTCTTTTTGTCTATCCTTTTTTGTGGATAATAGGCAATCTTCCTTTTTTTATTTTATACCGTTTAGGTGATCTTATTTTTGTCTTACTTTTTCATGTTTTTAAATATAGAATAGACATTGTATTGTCAAATCTTAGAAACTCATTTCCAGAAAAAGCTGAAACTGAATTAAAAAAAATCGAAAAATCCTATTACAAACACCTTGCCGATCTGATACTAGAAACAATTAAAGGCATTTCTATTACTGAAAAACAATTAAGAATAAGGTCCAAAAATATCGACCAATCGGTCTTTGATGACTTTTTTGAAAAAAAGAAAAATTTCATCGTAGTTATGAGTCATTGTGGGAATTGGGAATGGGTTTGTCTGATGTCGCAACCTGTTTGTAAACAACAGATTATTTGTACTTATAAAACATTATCAAATAAGGGGTTTAATTGGCTTATGTACTCTGTAAGAAGCAAGTTTAAGGCCATGCCTGTTCACATGAATGAAACCTTAAAAGCAATCTTAAAAAGCAGTGACGTTGTCAATACAACAGCATTAATTGGGGATCAAAATCCATCTAACATAAACAACGTTTACTGGTCAACATTTTTAAACCAAGAAACCGCGTTTTTTAATGGGCCCGCTAAAATTGCCAAAAAATTGGGTTACCCTCTAGTGTATATGTCTAGTAGAAAAGTAAAAAGAGGACATTATGAAACATATACGGAAATAATTGTTGATGATGTTTCGGCTTATTCCGAAGCTGAAATTAGCGAAATCATTGTGCGTAAAACTGAAAATGAAATTTTGGCTCAACCAGAAATTTGGCTGTGGAGTCACCGACGCTGGAAACACAAAAGAACCCATTAGTCTAAGAACTTTTTATTATATTTGTATTTTACGATAAAAATATATGATAAAAGGAACTTTTGACAATTCAATTGAAAATTTAGCGAACCTTTGCAAGGCAATTGGACACCCAGCAAGAATCAGTATTTTATTGTTTTTAATGGAAAATGGTCCAAGTACATGTCAAGAAATTGTAGATAAACTGCCCTATTCACAGAGTACCGTTTCAGGTCATATACAGAAACTCAAAGAAGATGGTTATGTTTTGCTGAAATTGCATAAAACCTCATCTATATATTCTCTTAACAAAGAAACGCTTTTAAAGCTAAGCCAAGAGGTTCAGAGTGTATTTAAACTAATGCCAGATAAAAAACAATTGTCGCTATTTTAACGATCTTTGTAATCCTCAATCACCATCCCAGTTAAAAGTTTCGGTTCAATAAATGTACTTTTGGGTGGCATAATTTCATTTTCATCAGCTACATTACGAATTTCTTCCATGCTGTTTGGATGAAATAAAATGGCCAAATCAATTGCTCCTATCGATAATTTGTGCATGATTTCGTTTACCGGTGTATCCCCACGTAAAAAACCAATTCTAGCATCTTGTGAAGAATCTTGCAGCTGAAAAAGTGGATATAAAATCAATTTCTCTGTAATAGAAACATCTAATTTGTCCTTAGCTGAAACATTCGACAATTCAGGAAGTTGAGCTTTAATAATAAATTCTTTTGAATAAAAAACCACTTCCCCTTTATTTATTGACTCGTAAGAAACAGCTTCTTTTAAAGTCTCGATATAAATATTTGATGACTCTAAAAATGGAATCAATGTGTTAGGGTCTATGTCCTTTAAAAGTCTATAAAAGGGCTTTATAAGTAAATCACCTTCATCCATAATCAAAGACATAAATCCTTTACCTGAGTTGTGACCAAACTCTTGGATTATATATTGGCTTGTAGAGGCAACACGGTGATGTCCATCGGCAATGTACAAAGATTCAATTTGATTGAACATTGAAAGTATAGAGTTCATTGAATCGCTATCAGAAACTTGCCATAACTGATGAATATTTCTATTTTCATCGGCAATTTCCAATATAGTACTATTCGTGTCTATATGTTTTTTGGCAGCTGCTTTCATCGATTCAGGTAAAATAGTCGACAACAATACAGGTTCAGCCATGGATTGTAAAATTTGGATGTGTTTTACCAATCGCTCTTCTTTGGCTTTAATGGTATTTTCATGTTTTTTAACACGACCATTTAAATAGTCGTCCGCATCTATACCCACTATCCACCCACCTAAGTTTACACCAGAATTGTGTTTTTGATTGTAATAATAAATAGATTCAACTTGAGGAGCTATTTTAGAATTCTTAATCAGTGCATCTAAATAAAATTTACTTTTATCGTAAAAATCAGATGAACCAGGAATTAAATCATGATCAATATATTGAGGTTTAACTACACGAATATAGTTCGATGGGAAACGAAGTGCTTTTTCAATTAATACAGATTCAGGCAGTTTTCCAGAACCCAAACTAACAATTTCATCAATGCAGGAAATGTCGGGCAATAGTGTCTGAATAGGGAATGCAGATATCAATTTTTATTTATTAAAAAAGCCAATAATCCGTTCTGCAAGTTCCACACCTACTCTTTCTTGAGCCTCTTTGGTACTGGCTCCAATGTGCGCAGACAATGAAGTATTCTTTAATTTTAAAATTGTGTCGTTTGTAGGTGGTTCATTTTCAAAAACATCCACGCCCGCAAACGAAATTTTGCCGGATGAAACGGCATCGTGCAATGCTTGTTCATTTACAACGCCGCCTCTAGCACAGTTTATAAGTACTGCCCCAGTTTTTATTTCGTTCAATTCATTTGCTCCAATTACTTCTTCACTTCCAGGAGTGTGTATTGTAATGATATCACTTGTGCTTAAGGTTGTTTTTAAGTCAACACCTTGTAGCGTCAATTGAAAGTTTTTCAATTGATATTTGGAATGTAAAGAAATCGTTAGGTCGAAACTTCTCATTTTATAATCATATACAATGACTTCCATTCCTAAACCTATGGCCATTTTTGCTACTTCTTGTCCAATTCTTCCGAAACCTATAATTCCTAATTTTTTTCCTTGAAGTTCGAAACCTTCAGATCCAATTTTTTTCAATTCTTTAAAATTTTCTTTTCCATTATCTGCCATTTCTTTGTTGGAAACGTGCAAGTATCTTGAAACCGAAAAAAGATGCGCAAAAACCAATTCCGCAACAGACCTTGAAGATGCGTTGGGTGTGTTAACAACAGGAACATGCTTTAATCCTGCCGCTTTTAGGTCTATATTGTCTAAACCCACTCCTGCCCTTGCAATCAGTTTTAAGTTACCTGCTTCAATAATTTCTGCAGTCACTTTAGTCGCACTTCTAACAATTAATATATCAAACTCAGAAATTCGATTTGCGAGTTCATTTTGAGGGATTTTTTCTAAAATCACTTCAAATCCCTTAGATTCCAAAAGGTTTTTTCCTGTAGTGTCTATTCCGTCGTTGGCAAGTATTCTCATTTCGTTTTATTTATCAAAATTCATCATAACATCAACCAAAGCTTGAACACTATCTATAGGTAGAGCATTGTATAAGGAAGCTCTGTAACCACCCACGCTTCTATGTCCCTTAATACCTGAAATATTCGCGTCTAAACAAGCAGCTTCAAACTTAGATACCAATTCAGGAGTTTCTTGTTTAAAGACAAAACAAACATTCATAAAACTTCTAGAGCTAACTTCTGTAGTACCTTCAAAATACTCACTAGAATCTATGGCGTTGTATAATAAATTGGCTTTTTCTGTGTTCCTAATTTCCATTCCATTTAAACCACCATTGTCTCTTACCCATTCCAAATTGTATTTAGATACCAATATTGGGAATACAGGTGGGGTGTTATACATGCTGCCATTTTTAGCATGGATTTGATAATCCAACATGGTTGGGATGTGTCTATCAGCCTTTCTATTGTAAATGTCTTTATGAACAATGGCAAGGGTTACACCTGCAGGGCCCATATTTTTCTGAGCACCGGCATAAATCATTTGAAATTTGTTGGCATCTATTTTTCTAGAAAATATATCAGAGCTCATATCGCAAATTAATGGGATGTTTGTTTCTGGAAAAGATTGCATTTGTGTACCAAAAATTGTGTTATTGCTAGTGCAATGAAAATAATCTGCCGATGGATCTATGCTATAATCAGTGGGGATAAAATTAAAGTTTTTTGATTTACTACTTGCCGCTATGATAACTTCACCATAAGCCTGTGCTTCTTCAATTGCTTTAGATGCCCACGTACCTGTTTGAGTATAAACGCCTTTGGTTTTTAAGAAATTCATTGGAATTTGATAAAATTGTGTAGAGGCTCCACCTTGTAAAAAGAGAATATCGTAATCATCCGATAAGTTTAAGATGGATTTTACCAGAAGTCTACATTCTTCCATTACCGCTTCAAATTCTGCACTGCGGTGAGAAATTTCCAAAATACTTAATCCGGTTCCAGCGAAATTTTGAATGTCTTCCATACTTTTGTTAATGGCATAAGAAGATAAAATTGACGGTCCTGCTGAAAAATTGTGAATCTTTTTTGTTGCGTTCATAAATCAACTGCAATTTTACGCGTATAATTGCGTCTATACAAGCTAATGAGAGGTATTATTAAGATTTCGTTTGTTATTTTTATGTTTACAAGTAACCAATCGTTGTATTCTCAATACGAAGGTTTGGATTCAAACAGAAGACAAATTAAAGCAGCATTAAAGCAAAAAGATTCTTTTGCCGACAATTCTATAAATTTAAAAGAAATGAGATTCTCGGGTCTTGACTTTTCGGTTTTTGGAAATGGATCTACCTACCAATTGGAATTGGCTCCATATACTGGCTATCAATTTAATGAAAGGTTATACTTGGCTGGTGGAATTAGTGGTTCGGTCATTACAATGCCCACAAACACGGGCAGTGGCCTCATATCCACAAACATTGCAGCATTCGGATTTTTACGCATTCCAGTAAACAGCTTCTTTTTAGATGCGGAATACAGAATACAAAACTCAGTAACCTCTTATGAACCAAGAACTAGAGAATGGTTTGGAACTTCAATTATCGGAATAGGTTATCTAAACGAAGACAACTTTGGTAGTTATATTTTGCTCGGTGTTGCTCTAAATCCCAAATATTATTTTTCAAGTCCGCTCGGGCCTTTTATTTACCGTTTTGGATTTAGGTTTTAAAGTATTATTCCTGGAATCAATCCAAAAACTACAATAGATAACATCGCCAATACAAGTAAAATATTTGTAAAAAGACTTGATTCTCTGTTTGTCAGTAAATTCTCATTTACAAAAGCATATTTAAATGGCTTGAAGTAATAAACTATACTTATTGCTGAACCAACTAAACCTATAACTACTGCCCATTGATTGTATTCAAATGCTTTTGAAAACAAGACGTATTTGGCCGTAAATCCAATGGTAGCTGGGATACCAGCCAATGACAACACAGCCAATATTAACGCCATTGCATCCAATTTGTTAGAATTAAATATGCCTTTAAAAATTGTAAAATCAAAATTGTCTGCTGTAGAATATTTGTCTATCAAATAAAACATAACAGAAGTACTTAATCCATAAGACAAACTATATACAAATAGAATTTGTGCATTTTCAGCGTAAGGAATCAATAGGAACAATATTAAATAACCGGCATGGGCTATACTAGAATATGCCAATGTGCGTTTTACTGATTTTTGTACCATACCAGCAATATTTCCCAACAAAATGGTGATACCAGAAATTGGAATTAACCACTTAATATACCAAGAGTGCATGGGTTCGAAATTTGACATTAATTGTGCAAATGCGACAAATCCACAGATTTTGACGATAATTGCCATAAATGAAGTAACTCTATTAGGGCTACCTTCATAAACATCGGGACTCCAAAAATGAAAGGGTACAGCAGAAATTTTGAATAACATACCCACACTCATAAGGATAACTCCTAGTTTAATTAAAATAGGAAATTCACCAAAATGAGCAGCGAAACCGACTTTCAATTGCATTTCACCAAATATTAGCGTTCCTGTTCCTCCATAAATAAAAGCACATCCCAATAAAAAGATGGCAGTAGAAAATGCACCCATTAAAAAGTATTTAATTGCTGCTTCATTCGCAAATAGGTTCTTTTTATCGCTTCCCGCTAAAACGTATAGTGGAATTGAAAGGATTTCTATCCCCAAAAACAACATTACCAAATGATTAGAGCCCAACATAATTATTCCTCCGCATAAAGCGAACAATGTTAAACCAAGTAAGTCACTCCCCTTTTTCTCTGATGAAGGCATTAAACCAATTATAATTGCAGATAAAAACAAGACCAAGGCAACCATTGAAAGCCTGAAATTATTAAAATCCAACATTGAGCTTGGAACCCAAGCAAACAGTGTTTGCGTATTAATAACCTCTAAATTTTCAAATAACGAAAATAAAGCCGCCACTAAAAGCGAAAAAACCGTTAGATTTTTTGATTTTTTTTCTGGCTTTTGAATACCAGTAAATAAAATAATTATTGCACTGAAAAAAATTATGGATAGTCCAATCATGATAGTACTCCTTTAGAATTAGCGATGTCTTCCATTATGTGTTGTATGGAAGGGTGAATAACATCAATGAGCGATTGTGGGTTCAAACCAATATATACAACAATTGCACTAATAATAAATAAAGGCATCAACTTCACTGTATCAATTTTATTCATTACAATTTCAGATTCTCCAAGCATAGATAATTGAAACATTCTTAGCATATAGACTGCACACAATATAATAGTTAAACCCGCAACAATGCCTGTAAGTGAATTGTAATCGAAAATGGACTTTAACAACATTAATTCTCCGGGAAATCCATTTGTTAAAGGTGCCGCCAAAGAACCAAGTACTACAACAAAATAAAGAATTGTAAAAAGTTTGTGATGTTTCGCCAATCCACCTAATTGGCTTAAATCCCGAGATTTATAGTGGTATTCAATGATTTCAATTACAAAAAACAATCCAACAACATTAATACCATGTGTGAACATTTGTAACATCCCCCCTTCAAACCCTGATAATGTCAAACTAAATAATCCAGCGGTAATTAATCCAACATGCGACAATGAACTATAAGCAATTAAACGCTTCATGTCATTTTGTTTAAGTGCAATTATCGCACCGTAAACCACTCCGAAAACGGCCATAACCATGATTGCCGGTTGAAAATAACTTATACTTTCACCGCACAATGGCATATACCATCTAATCAAGCCATATAATGCCATTTTTAACATTACTCCCGACAACATCATGGAACCTTGAGCAGGTGCATTTGTGTAAGTATCAGCTTGCCAAATATGGAATGGAACCAATGGTATTTTTACTGCAAAAGCGAGTAAAAATCCGCCCCCAACCAAAATGGCTTCTTTCAGTGACAGTTGAACATTAATTAAGGCTTCATAGGAAAATGACGTTGAACCCGTTTTTAAGTAAAGGTAAATTAAGGATGCCAGCATTGCCAAGCTTCCTAAAAATGTAAAAATGAAGAATCTAATGGTTGTGATATACGCATCCTTGTGAGAATACAACAGTGTTATAAAGTAAATTGGTATCAATGCAAGTTCCCATAAGATATAAAACATCAAACCGTCTTTAGCCATGAAAACACCGTTTAATGCAGATTGCATGACCAATATTAAGGGAATAATGAATTTGTGACGATTGTCTGAGACTGAAGAAATAACAATGGGAGTTAAAATTGAAGTCAACAAAAGCAATAAATAGGTTACACCATCAAATCCCAATGTAAATCTTATAGAATCCGAAAACCATGGTTTATCGAATAAAGTTTGCCAAATCCCACTATTTAAAGCCGCTACTTTTTCAAAGTATACCTTTATTACCAAACCCAAAGTGGCAATAGACAGGACACTCATTATCCATTTATTTATTTTATTTCCCAGCAGCGCTTTTAATAGCGCAATGACTAAAGGACAAAGTATTATTTCCACTTAATTAAAAAAATTAAAACCCAACAAAATTAAAACTCCAATCACCATGAACATTAGATAATATTCAATATTCCCATTTTGGATTTTCTTGTTTAATCCACCAAAAAAACGAAGTATATCATGAATACCATAAGAAATTTTCGAAACAATTTTTAACTCGAATACTTGTTGAAGCCAAATACTCATGGTTTCAAATGGTTTAACAAATATTAAATCATATATTTCATCGAAATAGAATTTATTTGAAATTATACCCAACACGCCGGTAGGAGTTTGTTCTTGGGGGACTTGTTTGCGTGAAATATAACGCATCCGTGTTAAAATAAATGCAGTCACAAAAACCAAAACAGCAATACTCACTAAAATCATTTCTGTATTAAATGAAATCTCGTGTTGACCAGAATGAGTAAGACCAATAACCGGTTTTAACCAATTTTGAAGTATTCCGCCTTCATGTTGAAGATAATGAGGTAAATTCAAAAGTCCGCCAAAAATAGAAAGAACAGCCAATATCATTAACGGTAATGTCATTAATCGAGGTGATTCATGAACTTTATCGAATGCGTAATGTTGATTGCGGTACTCACCAAAAAATGTCACAAACAACAATCTAAACATATAAATCCCTGTCAATAATGCTGATCCCACTAACAAAATGTAAACGACAATATTGTGATTGAATGCAATGGTCAAGATTTCATCTTTAGAGAAGAAACCTGATAAAAATGGAAAGCCCGTAATGGCCAAGGTTCCAATTAAAAAAGTGTAATAGGTAATGGGCATTTTTGATTTTAATCCCCCCATTTTACGAATGTCTTGTTCATGGTGCATGCCATGAATTACACTACCAGCACCCAAAAACAATAAAGCCTTAAAAAAAGCATGCGTGGTAACGTGGAATAACGCAGTGGTATATGCTCCACATCCCAACGCTACAAACATGAAACCCAACTGACTTACAGTACTGTAAGCCAATACTTTTTTGATGTCATTTTGTTTTAAACCTATTAATGCAGCTACAATTGCAGTTGATAATCCCGTCCAAATAATAACTTCATTTGCAATTGGCGATAGTACATACAATGCACTGCATCGAATTACCAAGTAAATACCAGCTGTAACCATTGTAGCGGCATGAATTAAGGCAGATACAGGGGTTGGTCCAGCCATTGCATCCGGCAACCAAGTGAATAACGGTATTTGAGCACTTTTACCCATTGCGCCTATAAATAGCAGGATTCCAATGGCATTTAACGTATTAACTGAAACAGTGCCTTTATTGATTTCTTCAAAAACAGTGGTGAATTCTAGCGTTCCAAATTGTTGGATTATCATAAAAATACCCAACAACAAGCCTAAATCCCCAATTCTATTCATTATAAAAGCTTTCCTTGCGGCTTTACCATATTCTGCATTTTTATACCAGAATCCAATTAGTAAATAAGAACACAATCCAACACCTTCCCATCCAAAAAACAACATTATGAAATTTGAACCAAGGATTAATAAAAGCATGTTAAATATGAAGAAGTTTAAATATGCAAAAAACTTATAAAAACCTTCATCCTCTTTCATATATGAAATCGAGTAAACGTGTATTAAGGTACCTATTCCCGTTACGATTAGAGTCATCCACAATGACAATCTATCTAAAGTAAATGCAACACGAAGATTAAATGTATCAAAACTAAGAAATGTAAATAAATCGAGCTTTATGGTGTACTCTGGATTTTCAATGAACATGGGTAAAGCCATGATCGAAAATATAAAAGATAGAAATACGCTAATTGTTCCTATGCCTCCACTTAAACTCTTTGGAATTTTGGAACCAAAAATTCCATTTATAATGAAACCCAACAAGGGAAGACCTAAAATTATGGATAATGTATTCATCAATCTTTTAAACCATCTAAGAAACTAACATCGGTTTTTTTGGTATTCCTATATACCATAACTAAAATGGCCAATCCTACCGCTGCTTCTGCTGCTGCCACAACCATGATAAAAAATACGAACATTTGTCCGTTTGCATTTTGATCTCCCATGTATTCTGTAAAAGCAGCCATAAGTAAATTAACTGAATTTAACATCAATTCAATGCACATCAATAAGATGATGGCATTTCTACGAAACAATACACCAAACAATCCTATGCAAAACAAAACACAACTGAGGTATATGTAATGACTAATCTCTATATTTTGAAAAATTCCCAACATTTTTAACTTGTTATTTCTTCAGATTTATTATCGCGTTTTGCCAATAAAACAGCACCAACCATGGCAGATATGAATAGAATGCCTGTCAATTCAAATGGAACAAGGTATTCAGTCATTAATACTCTACCCAAATTCTTTACCAAACCAATGTCCACTGCACTTGATTTCATGACCGCTAAACCAGCTTTCTGAAAAGACGCTGTAATTATAACGAGTAATAATCCTGCACATATTGCAGCACTAATTCCCCATAAGTTAGATTTAACAGGTTCCGAACTCTTATCGAGATTTAACAACATTAATACAAAAAGAAACAGAACCATTATAGCTCCTGCATAAACCATCAAATTAACAATGGCCAAAAACTGAGCGTTTAAAAGAATATAGTGCGCTGAAATACTAAAAAAAGTTAGAATTAAAGCGAGAACACTGTGAATTGGATTTTTGCTCGTAACAACATATAAGGCACATAATATTGTTATAAATGACAATATTAAAAATGGCAAGGGCAGATTTTGAAATAAACTCATTCTTTAATTTTTATAATCCCAATTTTGTCTTTTTGAAACGTCAATGCGTTGATTGGTGGGTTCAACCAATTTGTCTTTGCCATAAATGAACTCATTTCTACCAAAATCGGCATCTACAATTCTATCTGTTAAAAAGATGGCTTCTTTTGGACAAGCTTCTTCACAAAGACCACAAAAAATACACCTTAACATATTTATTTCATATTTAGCCGCATATTTTTCTTCTCTGTAAAGATGTTCTTCTCCTTTTACTCTTTCAGCGGCATCCATCGTGATGGCTTCTGCTGGACAGGCAACCGCACATAACCCGCAAGCCGTGCAACGTTCTCTTCCTTGTTCATCTTTTTTTAAGACATGTTGCCCACGGTACACGTTAGACATTGGTCTTTGAACTTCAGGATATGCAATGGTTTCGTGTTTTTTGAAAAAATGTTTGAGGGTAATCCACATGCCTCCAAAAACGGCAGGGAGGTAAATGCGTTCTCCAAAAGTCATTTTTTTATTAACAACCTTAACTGATCTTTGAGTAAGTGATACCATTTTTGTTCTTCTTAAACTTAACTGCGTAAATGTCTTTCTTTGATTTTGTATTTTTTGCGCAAACTTTTTCTTGCAATATCTTTTTTACCAGTTTTCTTTACTGATTCAGTAGATATTGGCTCAGTAAAAGAACCGTCTTCAAGTTTAAAAACAAACGATGCGTTTGTAAGTTTAGAATATTTAACAATAAATTTATTACCAACACGCTCAGCAGGAATAATAGTAGTTGGACTCTCGGCAACTACATAAACTTCAGAAATGAGATTGCTTTTGTCTTTTATAACACATTGTTTACTTTTACCTACTCCACTGGCAATTAAAATAGCACCTTCTTCATCTCTTCCAGTTGGACATCTTGCCGTCACATCAAATTTAATTGCATCTTTCCCGATTTTTTTCTTTTTAACAGATTTCGAGCGATCTTTCGAACTACCCATTTTACCATTCTTTAGATCTCTAACATAAACGCGCATTCTAGCTCTTTGATATCCATCAAAGTCTTGTGGATTAATACTAACTGTTACAGGTTTTCTTAAACAGGTATCAGAAGCCAAGCCAAACTCGACTATTCCCAACCATTGCATTCCTTCATTGGTTTTGGTAGTTAAAGGGTAACCACTTTTCAAGATTCCCATGATATCGGAGGTCTTTTTAATGACAACACCTTTTCCTGGTTTACGTTTGTTCATGGCTATAAAGTCACATTTACTCAATGTAACTTCCATTCCACCAGCCAGTTTAATTGTTGTATCTATAGTACACGTGTCGTTAATTGGTTTTGGAATAACCTTTTCAACTACTTTGGGTTTCTCTATAATGGTAATTTCAACACGTCTGTTGCGCGCTTTCATTTCCTTATCAGATTCATTTTCTCTCGGTTTTGACCTTCCAAAGTATTTTTGCATCATGAAATCTTCTGGAATCTCCAAGTCAGACAATAAATCATAAACTGCGTCTACCCTATCTCTGGACAACTCCATGTTGTAATCGTCGTTTCCAGTGCTGTCGGTGTGCCCAGTTAATACCAATCGGTATTCTTTCATTTTTTTAAGCTTAGAAACCAAAGTGGTTAACTTCGCTTGTTCAGCAGGTTTTATTTCTGATTCACTAACATTAAAATAAATCTGCACTGCAGGGGTTAATTCTTTAGGCTCTACCTCTGTTTTCCCACCATTTTTTTGCCCGAAAACACTAAATATCTGACAAAATCCAGCCAATAACACGATGTAATTTGATTTTTTCATAAATTATCGACGCGAAAATAAATGATTTCTTTTTGTCTTCTATCATAAAAGCAGAATAATTACTTATTTTTCAATATATTTCGGAAAATTAGATATTTGTACGCATGGAAAATCGTTATAACTTTTTAAAATCTCTGTTAGTGGGAGTTTTATTTCTGCAATTTGGATTAACGCAAGCGCAAGTTGCAAAAACACAGGTTCTTTCTTTACAAGTAATACCTTCAAGTTCAGGAATCAATATTACTTGGCCCAATGACGCCAATTTTACAGGAACCTATTCGGTTTATGGTAGACCTATGTTTTTAAATAAAACATTTGAATTTTTTAATAACGTTCCTTCAACGAAAAATACTTTCCTAATTAGTACAGGCGGAAATCAACAAATGGAGTTTTTGGTGACAAAAACGCTAAATGGGACAAATCAATCTATAGGATATATTTGGGCTGGAAACAATTTTATGCCTGAATTTAAAAAAAATCACATTGTTTTATTGATTGATAGTCAATTTATCCATCCATTAAAGTCAGAAATACAAACTTTAGAAAATGATTTAATGAAAAGTGGGTGGAAGATTTCTAAGTTATATGCTGGAAGAAATGAAAAACCATTAAATGTTAAATCTAGACTAAAGTCATTTGTTGATGCCCAAAAAATTAGGCCAAAGACACTTTATATAATAGGTCATATTCCTGTACCCTATTCTGGTTTTTATTCAAGTACAGGAAGCAGAGTACCGCCGGATGGTCACATTGAGGGTTCTGGGAATCATACAGGTGCTTGGCCAGCAGATTTATACTACGGCGATTTAGAAGGAATTTGGTCAGATTATACAGTTGATTGCACTACAGGCTCTAGCAGCAGGCACCACAATAAACCAAATGATGGTAAATTCGACCAGAGTACAGTTCCAAGTGAAGTTGAATTGGAAATAGGGAGAGTAGATTTTTATGATCTCCCCGTCTTCAATTCCAGTGATACTGCCTTATTAAAAGATTATTTAAATAGAGTACACGAATGGAAAATGGGTAATGTAACAGTCAAGAAAAGAGCGCTAATAGACAATAACTTTTTGTCTTTAAATTTAGCATCTACTGGTTACCATAATTTTCCTTGTTTTGTGGGGATTGACTCAGTAAATGATCAATTGGATTATTTTACAGCGCAAACTACTGGAAATTATTTATGGAGTTATGGCTGCGGTGCTGGAAGTTATAATAGTTGTAACGGAATAGGCACGTCCACTGACTTTTCAACGAATAAAGGCAGTTTTAGCAACATTTTCACCGTTTTAGCCGGTAGTTTTTTCGGTGATTGGGATAGTAAAAACAATTTATTGAGATCAAGTCTCGCAGGAGGTTCCTTGGCAAGTTGTTGGGGTGGAATTCCTAAATGGTATTTACATCACATGGGTTTGGGAATGAATATAGGTTATGGTGCTAAAATTACTCAAAACAATTCCACTGAATACTTTAACGGAGCATTCAACCAATCTGATAAAGGAGTCTTTATTGCCTTAATGGGAGATCCAACTTTAACGATGAATCAATTAAAACCTGTCAAGAATTTAACCATTGAATCCACAAATAATGGTGCAGTTAAATTAAGATGGTCAAAATCTAGTTCTGCGAGTAATTATATCATTTATCGGATAGATACAGCGAACTTTACATATGAAGGGGCAATGAAAAATTGTGGAAGTTCAAATACCACAGATACATTTTTTGTAGACGAATGCAATTGGGGAACTGGCACATATTTATACGGTGTTGCCGCGTCAAAATTAGATACTACCGGTTCTGGTACATATTGGAATCAAAGTTTATTGGAAATTGCATCAGTTCAACACACCAATTCTACATTAAAAGATGGTCTTGCAGAAATAAGTATTTCTCCAAATCCAGCCAAAGGATTTATTCAAATAAAAAATATCCCCCAAAGTAATGAAACAAAAATTACAATTAATGGAGTAGATGGTAGAATTTGGTTGCAAAAAACAATTAATAACAATTATGAAAATCAAGACTTTACATTACCCATACCCTCCGAATTGCAGGGTTTATGCATTGTAACAATTGAGTCAAATCTAGGTGTTAAGTCTATTCAGTTGATCTTGAATTAATATTTTATTCTTGAAAAATGGACACGAAATTTCAAAAACTCATATTTTCTAATTGTTTGATGTCAAAGTTTGTTTAATTTCGCGCCCTAAAACTATTCGAAATATAACGTATGAATAATTATAATGTAGTTTATTTAATTCCACTTTTAGGTGTAATTAGCTTGGTGGTTATGGCCATCAAAAGTGCATGGGTGTCTAAACAAAATGCGGGAGATGAAAAAATGCAAAACCTCGCTGGCAAGATTGCTGCTGGAGCCATGGCATTTTTGCGCGCTGAATGGAAAGTACTTTCCTATTTTGCAATTATAGCTGCCGCGTTGTTGGCCTATAGTGGCACCATTCATGAAGTAAATGGAAATCAAATCCATTCTCATTGGATCATCGCTGTTGCGTTTTTAATTGGGGCATTTTTCTCTGCTTTGGCCGGTTATTTCGGTATGAGAATTGCCACCAAAGCAAATGTTAGAACAACTCAAGCAGCAAAAACTAGCTTAGCGCAAGCCTTAAAAGTAAGTTTCAACGGTGGAACCGTTATGGGACTTGGGGTTGCTGGTTTGGCTGTTATTGGTCTTGGTGGATTGTTTATTGTGTTTTATCAAGCATTTGTCACAAATCAACCTTTAGATCCCAATGGATTAAAAAGAGCCATTGAAGTTCTTACCGGATTTTCATTGGGTGCTGAATCTATCGCACTTTTTGCCCGTGTAGGTGGTGGAATTTATACAAAAGCGGCAGACGTTGGAGCCGATTTAGTTGGTAAAGTTGAAGCTGGTATCCCAGAAGATGATCCAAGAAACCCTGCTACAATCGCAGATAACGTGGGTGACAACGTAGGTGACGTGGCTGGTATGGGTGCCGATTTATTTGGCTCTTATGTAGCAACAATCTTGGCTACCATGGTTCTTGGAAGTGAAATAGTTGTAACTGATAATTTTAATGGTTTATCACCCGTATTGTTGCCAATGTTAATTGCTGGCATGGGTATTATATTCTCCATCGTTGGGACTTTGTTTGTTCGTATAAAAGACGACAAAGGCAATGTACAAAATGCGCTAAATCTTGGAAACTGGTCTAGTATCGTTTTAACAGCAGTTGCTTCGTATTTCTTGGTGAATTGGATGATTCCATCAGGCGAATTGATGTTGAGAGACTTTGTTTTTACTGCAAATGATGTGTTTTCTGCAATTATTGTTGGTCTTGTAGTTGGAGCCATTATGAGTATCGTAACGGAATATTATACCGCTATGGGTAAAAAACCGGTACTTTCTATTGTACAAAAATCTGGTACAGGACACGCTACCAACATCATTGGTGGTTTGGCTGTGGGCATGGAATCAACTGTTATTCCAATTTTAGTTTTGGCAGCTGGTATTTATACTTCTCACTATTTTGCTGGATTATACGGTGTAGCCATTGCCGCTGCCGGTATGATGGCAACCACTGCCATGCAATTGGCTATTGACGCTTTTGGTCCTATTGCAGACAATGCAGGTGGAATTGCTGAAATGGCTGAACTTCCAGAAGAAGTTAGAGGAAGAACTGATATTTTAGACGCAGTTGGAAACACTACTGCCGCTTCTGGTAAAGGTTTTGCCATCGCTTCTGCTGCCTTGACATCATTGGCTTTATTTGCCGCATTTGTTGGAGTTGCTGGTATTAATAGCATAGATATTTACAAAGCAGATGTATTGTCTGGTTTGTTTGTAGGTGCAATGATTCCATTCATCTTCTCTGCTCTTTGTATTAGTGCTGTTGGACGTGCTGCAATGGATATGGTTAAAGAAGTTAGAAGACAGTTCAGAGAAATTCCAGGTATTATGGAATATAAAGCAGAGCCAGAATATGAAAAATGCGTTGAAATTTCTACAAAAGCTTCTATTCGCGAAATGATGTTACCCGGTGCAATTGCTTTAATTTCTCCTGTTTTGGTGGGATTCTTATTCGGTCCAGAAGTATTGGGCGGTATGTTGGCTGGTATCACAGTATCTGGTGTGTTAATGGGTATATTCCAAAATAACGCAGGTGGAGCTTGGGATAATGCCAAGAAATCATTTGAAAAAGGAGTATTAATTGATGGTGAAATGTTTTACAAAAAATCTGAACCACATAAAGCATCTGTTACTGGTGACACTGTTGGTGATCCATTTAAAGATACCAGTGGACCTTCAATGAATATTTTGATTAAACTAACTTCAATCGTTTCTTTAATTATTGCCCCTTATATTGCTGCAGGTAGCGGTTCTAACTATGGAAAAGCAGGGGACGATTGTTGCAAACCAAAAACCGAAATGCATTGTGATTCTAGTGCTGCAAAGTCAAAATGTTGCACCGATGATTGTAAAACCATGACATTAGAACAGTGTATGGCCAAATGCGATAGCATGGGTTGCGATTCAAGCGAAAGAGCAATGTGTAAATCACAATACGATAAACAAGGTAAATACATTGGCAGCAAAGACAAAAAATGCTGCTCAGATAAGAAATAATTTTATTTTTTGAATCTTTTAAAAAAACCGCTTTCTAAACGAAGCGGTTTTTTTATTTAATTCTTGCGCTATAAATCCAAAAAATTGCCAATATTTGTGTGTTTATAAAACACTCCTGCCCTATGCCCAAATTCTTATTTATATTTTTATGCCTGTTTATCAATATGGCAAAAGCTCAAAACCTGGCTTACTATGTAACGAGCAATTATAAAAATGCGGACTTGGTTTTGGTTAATTTGGACACAAATCAATTTGGAATAAAAAGAGTTTATGCTTTTGGTGATACGATTCAAGAACTATTAACCAAACGTAATTCCTTATTACCGGATAAATTCCTCAAGCCTTTTGCATTTCCGAAATATTCCGTTTCCCCAGAAACTTCAAAAACATCACCGTTTAGTGTTAGGGGTTATAATTCTGATAAATTCGATAGCGTTAAAGTACTGGACAAATGGCACAAATTTTTTGTTCACCAAGACGATGATGGGTTTGTTGGAGTAAGACCCAATCAAACAAACCGTTACATTTTGGCAAATGGAATTGGTATTGTATACAGTGAATCCAACTACATGGATAGACATAAAGTGTATATGTATAGCCATCAAGATACTTCAAAACAAAGGATACTTTTGAGTATTTTCGATTATGCCAAGAATCAATATCCATGGTTTGAACAAATTAAAATTTCTACCAATTCTCAAAATTACAGATTTAATAAAATCTTTCAACTGTTAAAAAGTAGTTGGCTTGAATCTCACAATCATCTCAAAAATGTTTCCGTGAAAACCACACAAATAAATAAATCAATACACTACAAAGCAACCATTAAAAACACCTCTCAAATACCATATTTCATTCCTAGATACGCTAATATAGGGCCTTCCAAGGCCATTGTTCAATTTGAAGATAGTACGTTCATGAACTCGGATTTGCGATACTCCATTTCTGGAAGCTCTTACAAAAATTTAAATGAAAACATCTATTTAAATCCCGGTCAAGAAGTTGAAATTTCGCATCAATTTTATGAACTTGATGGCTGTCCAAATTGCATTAAAGTGATTTACGAAGGTTGCCAAGTCAAAAGTAACGTCAAGCTGCTTTATTGGTTAACCAACCAAACCACAATGTTTAAAAACACAAGTTTTACGTTATATAATCAAAATAAGGTTTTTGGATATTAAACGCCTCAAAAAACCGAAGTATTCTCAAAGTTGTTCTAAACACTATCTAAGCCAATACGAATTGCCGATAAATCGACTATTTAAACAAACTTAAACTATCATTCCTTTCAATAATCCGCTGTAAACTTAATTCCATCGCATTATATCGTAGAATTACTATATCCAACTCTTTTAGGGTATATTCTAATGTGGTTAAATGGGTTTTGGTTGAGCCAAAGAAACTTTGATTCATTTCACCACTAATTTGAAAAATACGATTTGAAATTCCAGGATTTGTTTCGAATTCTCGGGCAGACAATGCCGTATTTCCATACATTTCAATTTTAATTATCTTCAATTCGGTTTGAATGGAATTCAGCTCCTTTAATTCATTTGACGGGATTGAAACGGATTGACAATAATCTACTACGACATTTAGTTTTGTTTGAAAATCCTCAATTTTTTCATTCATTGCGGACACTTTCAACAATGAATTGTTTAATTGTTTCATGACATTTAACCTTTCCTCTAATTGAGAATTAACTTTGTCTTTCGATTCATGGAAATAGTAATTCAAATCAAAGGTATTTGACCGAATGACTTGTAACCGCTCATTTTTACCAGTCTGACAAAGCACAAAGTAATAAGTTCCTGGATTCACAAACGGCCCCCAAATTGGATCGGGATTGACTTTTTTAACATTGTATCTTATGGTGGATCTACAATTCCATTCGGTAATATTCCATTTGCCATCTGGTTTTACTTTCCACTGCGCAATTGGATTAAGGCTATCCAAAGTTGAAAAAATACAGGCTTTCCATTCTGTACCCATTTCCAAAAATTCGGAAACAACTGAATCTTTTGAAAAATATTTCAAATTTTGACTATTTTCACTTTTTATACTTAGCTTTCTTCTATCGCTCATTTTTTTAGGAATATTATCCATAAAATAAAATATCTTAATCCCCTCAGACAAGTTCGTACCGGTATATCTTGCATTGCCATGAAATCCGTTGCCTTTTCCTCCATTTTTTTCATAGGGTATATAGACCTTATGATTTCTTGCAACTATCGATTTTAAGGTAATATTGCTTGTAACATAAGTTCTAATTTTCTCATATTCATCGCAAACCACGAATCCTCTTCCAAATGTGGCAAAAACCAAATCATCTTCGTCTTCTTGATGAACAATCTCTCTAATTGGCACAGCAGGTAATCCCCCCAAAAAAGGAATAAACGATTTCCCAGCATCTTTTGAAATGAAACAACCAAATTCTGTCCCCACAAGCAATAAATTGGACTCTAATGGGTCTTGGAAAAAACATTTGATTGCACCGTTCTCTGGAAGTCCACTGCCCAATTTACGCCAATCCTTGCCTTTATTGCTGCTTACATAAATATATGGCTTGAAATCACCTTGTCTGTGATTGTCTAAAGTAACGTAGAAATCTTCAGTTTTGGGTGAAATATAAACGCTGCTCACAAAAGGAAAAATACTTTGTGTAACTGCTCCCGATTTTGTGGAATATTTTTTTGGCATGAATCCCTCAAAAACAATAGACAACTTGCTCCAACTGTTTCCAGCATTGTCAGAATATTGCAAATTACCGTCATCTGTTCCTATGAGTAATTCATTTTCTTTCCCTTCGCACATCGCCGTGATATTGCCATAATTACTGGTACTTTGATTTTTGGCTACAGATTCAAAATCCCAAATTTTCCCCATTACAGGTATGGTATTTCTATCTAAACTTTGGCTTAAATCTGGACTTATTAAATTCCATGAATTTCCATTGTTGTTAGATTTAAAAACTCTATTGGCAGCAAAATACAACACATTATGGTCGTATTTACTAATAAGCAATGGTGCATCCCAATTCCACCTCAACGGTTTTTCACTCGATTGATTGATGGGTCTAATGTCTACAATTTCACCGGTAATTTTATCAAATCTAACCAATCCACCATATTGCCATTGGCTGTAAACCAAATTATTATTGGTTGGGTCTATTTGTGTTTTAAATCCATCGCCACCCACGGTTACAAACCAATCATCATTAGACAAACCATTGGTTGTGATATTTCTGCTCGGTCCCCCAATTGAGAAATTATCCTGTGTTCCACCGTATATGTTATAAAAGGGTTTTGTATGATCCACAGAAACGTGATAAAACTGTGTAATGGGTAGGTTTTCAGAAAATCTCCATGTATTTCCTAAATCAAAGGTCTCATACAATCCACCATCACATCCCACAAAAAGGTGATTGTTATTTAAAGGATCTATCCAAATGGCGTGATTGTCAACATGTTTGGTGTTTTCACTGATTTTTTGGATGGTTTTGCCGCCGTCATTTGAATACGTTAAATAAGTATCCATGATATAAATTCTATTTTCGTCGACTGGATCGCAAAAGATTTCCTGATAATAATTTCCACTTGTTTGAAACGGATTTTGTTTGGTCCAAGAGGCTCCATAATCTCTTGAAATATAAATTCCCCCAGAAAGTGGTTCAGCTTCAATTATAGCATAGATTAGTCCTTTTATTTTGGGGGATATAGTAATAGAAATTCTTCCTAGGTCAACATTGGGCAACCCTTCCGTCAATTTATTCCAGGTCTTTCCCTTGTCTAAGCTTTTATATATTGCAGATTCGGGACCACCACCCAAATAAGTCCATTCATGTCTTCTTCGTTGATGAGCGCAAGCATATAATATTTGGGCATCAAATGGATCTTGGTGAATCTCATTAAAACCGGTATTCTCAGAAACAGATAAATCTAAATTCCAAGTAACTCCTCCATCTGTGGTGTGGTAAATGCCTCGTTCACCACCTTCATTCCAAACAGAACCATAGGCAGCAACCCATATTTCATTAGAGTTTTCACGGTTTATTTCAATTTTACCAATAGAAAATGATTTATCTAAACCCATTTTCACAAACGATTTTCCCCCGTTGGTGCTTTTGTAAATCCCATTTCCATATCCAACGCTTCTTTGGTTGTTATTTTCGCCAGTTCCTACCCAAATAATATTGGGATTCTTCGAATCAATTTTTAGACAACCAATACTTTGAGTGCCGTATTTTTCGAAAATGGGCGAAAAAGTTGTTCCATGATTTGTGGTTTTCCAAACACCACCATAAGCGGCTGCCACATAAAATTCATCCGAATTTGATGGATTAACAGCAATATCAACTATCCGACCACTTGTTGTGGCAGGCCCAATCATTCTATATGGTATTTTTCCGATGAAGCTTGAAAATGCGGAGTCTACAGGACTTGTTACCGGTTTAATATTGTTTTTTTGTGCTAAACTCAAATGACAAAAAAGGATGGTTGCGCTTAGTATGATTCTATTCATGATTTTGTATTTTTTTTAAGTAATTTTCTAATTTTTTGGCAATTATTTTCCAGCTGAAATTTTCTCTAATGTGCTCTCCCCCTTTTTTTCCCAATTCTTGTCTGAAAGTATCATTGCCAAGTACTTTTAACAAATTATCGATAAATTGTTCAGAAGTTTCGGAAAGCAAAGCGCCTGTATTTTCAGGAAGTTCCAGACCTTCATATCCCACATGAGTAGTAATAACAGGAATATCCATTGAAAGAGATTCTAACACTTTATTCTGAGTTCCAGCGCCAATTCTGAGAGGCGAAATTACAACATGTGCTTTGGCATACTCATCAGCCAAATTTGGAATAAATCCCAGTATTTCAATGGTTTCTGAGGCCAATGCCAGTACTTTTGGAACCGGTCGCTGACCTGCAATAATAAACTTGGCAGAAGGTATTTTACTTACCACAGATGTCCATATTTCTTCAGAAAAATACGTAACCGCATCAATATTTGGCGCATAATCCATATTCCCAGTAAACAAAACGCGGTGTTCAATGTATCCAATTTCTTTTCGAGGAGCAAATGCCACTGTGTCTACTCCATTTTGCAATAATTGTATGTTTCCTTTGGTTTGGAGGGATAAATACTGTTGATCTTCCTTGCTACAAACTAAAACGATGGGAAATAATGGAAGTATAGATTGTTCGTATTTCTCAAGTTTTCGGTATTCGATGTAATTGAAAACTTTGACAAACCAATTCTTTGAGTTTAAAAATCTTCTTTTCCAATATAAGCTGAAAGCATCCGGCAAGTCTAAAATAGACCTTTCCAATGGTAAAAGAGAATGATACTGGGACATCCTTAAATGTTGTACGTGAATGGCATCAAAGCTGTACTCATTTAATATAGAAATTAACAACTTTTCAAATGGAGTTGATTTAAAATAAGACACTTGCAAAGGCTTTTTTGAAAACAGACCCATGATGGTATTTAGGTATGATTTGTATTTTGGAAGATAAACTGCATGCACAGAAGTGAATATTTTATTCAATTCTGGAATATGTTGAAAATCTTCTTTCGATTCTGCAATTGTTACCAAATGGATTTCATGTTCACCACAAAGTTCTTTTGCTAAATTGTATATTTTCAGTTTATCACCTCTAAATGGCGGAAAGGGCATTCGATTTGCGACAAAAAGTAATCTCATTGTGACAAAAATACCCCGAAAATTTGAAAGTATGTGGTATTATTGTATAAGCAATGGAACTAAGTACGAGATTAGACACGGTAATTGAAAGTCAAACCTTGGCAATGACAAAAAAAGCTAGGGAATTAAAGGAAAAAGGACACGATGTCATAAATTTAAGCATAGGTGAGCCTGATTTTGATACCCCTTTATCTATTTGTGATGCCGCAACCGTAGCAATGCAACAGGGAGATACCCACTATACTCCAGTTTTGGGCTCGTTAAAATTTAGACAAGCCATACAATCCAAGCTAAAAAGAGAAAATAATCTTGATTTCGAATTAAACCAGATTATTGTGAGTAATGGAGCGAAACAAAGTCTTTTTAACGCCATTATGTCTATCATAAATCCAGGAGACGAAGTGATTTTGCCCTCACCATTTTGGGTAAGTTACCCATCAATGGTGAAGTTTGCTGGCGGAATCTGCAAAGAAATACGCAGTTCCATCGAATCAGATTTTAAGGTTTCAGCCCAGCAAATTGAAGCTGAAATTACGGATAAAACAAAAATGATTATTTTTTCATCTCCTTGCAATCCAAGTGGTTCAGTATTGTCACTTAAAGAATTACAAGAATGGGTAAGTGTTTTGGAAAAACATCCCAATATCACCATCGTTAGCGATGAGATTTACGAAAAAATCAATTATACAGATAAATTCATTTCTATTGCTAGCTTTCCGAGTATAAAAGACAGAGTAGTTGTTGTAAACGGACTTTCAAAGGGATTTGCTATGACTGGATGGCGAATTGGTTATTTGGCCGGTCCAATTGAATTGGTGAAGGCTTGTGAAAAATTTCAAGGATTAATTTCAAGTGGTGCGAATTCAATTGCCCAAAGCGCGGGTTGCGAAGCTTTAAATGGAGACCAATCAGAGGTATCTAGAATGCGTGATATTTTCGAAAATCGAAGAAATTTAATGTACGAACATTTGAAAAACATTCCCGGAATTAAAGTAAATGTACCAGAAGGCGCATTTTACTGCTTTCCAGATGTATCTTATTATTTAAATAAATCGCACAATAGCTATAAAATCAAGAATACAGAGGATTTATGTATCTATTTATTGGAAAATGCACTTGTTTCTACAGTTTCGGGAGATGCTTTTGGCTCTCCAGAATGCATTAGATTGTCCTATGCAACTTCAGAAGATTTGATTGTTGAATCCATAAAACGTATAAAAACAGCATTAGAACAGTTGAAATAACCGACTTATATTTGCATAAATGAGTGAAGCAAAGGACTTAGATTTTATATTTCAAAAATTCCAAGGTTTACGAGTGTTAATCGTAGGCGATGTAATGGTTGATAATTATATCATTGGTAAGGTAGAACGTGTCTCTCCTGAAGCGCCAGTGCCTGTTGTGGATGTTGAAACATTGGATTCAAGATTGGGTGGCGCTGGAAATGTGGCACTTAACATAAAAGCAATGGGTGCCATACCAATTATGTGTTCTGTTATTGGTAATGACAAAGAAGGTTTCGAGTTAAAAAAACTACTTGAAGAACAAGGACTATATTCTAAAGCAATATTAACTAGTGATAAGCGTAAAACGACTACCAAAACACGGATATTGGGAAACAATCACCAGTTATTGCGCATTGATCATGAAATCAAATCGGATTTAGATACCTTGGATTCATTTTTGCTGGAAGAACATTTTAACCGAGAAATCGAAAATGCTGATGTTGTTATTTTTGAAGATTACAACAAAGGCGTTTTACATAAAGGCAACATTGAAAAGTTCATTGCCAAAGCCAATTCTTTAAATATTCCATCCATTGTAGACCCAAAGAAAAACAACTTTTTGTTGTATTCCAACACAACCCTATTTAAACCAAACTTGAAAGAAATTAAGGAAGGGTTGAATGTTGAATTCTCTACAAATGAAATCGACGAAATAAAAGATGCCGTTAAGGTGTTAGAAGCGAAATTGTCAAATAAATCGACCATGGTCACACTCAGTGAGCGCGGTGTTTTAATAAGCGAAAATGGAAACTTCCATCAAATACCAGCCCACATCCGCAAAATAGCTGACGTATCAGGTGCTGGAGATACGGTAGTAAGTGTTGCTGCTTTGTGCTTGGCAATAGGTGTAAACTCCCTATTGATGGCTGAATTGAGTAATTTGGCGGGTGGTTTGGTTTGTGAAAAAAGAGGTGTTGCCCCAATTGAAAAAGAGGTGCTGCTCGAAGAAGCAAAACGTCTTATTACGGTGTCCTAATTTGATTTGAAATAGTCATTTTTTAATTTACCCCTATTAAATTGACTTATAAACACATATACCCCTTGATTTGAAGTTAAAGTTTAAGGTACTCGTTCCTGAATCCAATGCTTTCGAATGTCTTTCGGATATGCAAAAATTTTGCAAAATAAATCCGGTTATTCATAAAATTAAATGGTCAAAAGATCAAGATTATTTGATTTATGAAACGCTAAAATTGGGTCCTCTTCCATATTCCTTTGTTTACCCTGTTAATATTCAAATTAACACTAAGTTAAAATGTATTGACATGCGGGCTACAGTGATGAAATTGATAAAAATTAATTTGAGATTTGAAATATCCACTATTTCTAACATTACAAACATTGATGAAACAATAGACGTGCGCGCATTTTTCCCCTTAAAATGGTTGATTCAACGCATTTTAAAAACACAACACAGCATCATGTTTCTAAATCTCGAAAAACAATATGCTTTAGAGTTAAATGATTGAATCACCAACAGTTTGACTTAGGGTTCAAATAAATGTCGTTGTTAGAATAATGTCTTTTGAGTAGACCAAACAAAAAAGGAACTGTGGTTGGTTTGAATAAGCCATTCTCTTTGATTTGGGCGTTAATGAGCCAAGCCTAGATTGATTAAAACCCATTAAACCGTTTCAGTTAATTTTAATGTTTTAAATAAATTGCCAAAGGCTTCCAATAAAATTCTTCCCAGCCACTTGTTAAGGCAGTAACTTTGTGTTCAGGCACATCGGTTTGGATAAATGTCAATTTTGTTTTGTCGTCAATTTGTTCTAAAGCAAATGTGCAAATTGAATAATGGTCATCAGGCCAACCCTCTTCCGCAAAATGCCACGCCTGAACGATTTTCTCATTTTTCACTAATTCAATGTTATATCCGTGGCAATAGCCTTCATACATGTCAAAATTCCCATTTTCACTTCTATCAATATTTGCTTCTGCACCCGTAAATGCAGCATGTTTTTTTTCATCTAATAGAGCTTCATAAACTTCTTGTGCTGATGCCAAAAAAGTGACGGTTTGATTAATGTGGTTGGTTTTCATAAATTGTAGATATTGGTTGTTAAACTCGGAATATACGAAATTTGTAATAGAGACTACCCTTTTATTAGTGATTAAAAAAGTTCAAAATAAGACGAAACTCAGAAAAAAGGACAAAAAAAAGGCCGTCCGTAATTCATGGACAGCCTTTTTTTGGTGAATTAATATTTTATCTCACTCCATTCATAAGAACAAGCAATCTTTTGCTAATAAAGAACAATAAAACTGCAGCAATGCCCGCCATAAATACAAACAACATGAAGAAATCGTACAATGTTTCAATTTGGAATCCAGCAAAGTAAGGTTTTGTTGGTTTTAAGTTCCAAACTTGCACTCTTTCAACTGCTTTAAATTTTCCATCTTCTTGTTTTTCATCTGTAACATCATGTGTCATTAACAATGTAGGGTTGATTAAAACCGCACGGTCAAAGTTTTTGTTATTTGACTTAATCAGTTTCAAATGGAAAATGGAAACATAAGCCGTTTTGGATGTACTATCAAAAGCCAAACTACTTATACTGTCGGTCTTGGTTTTATCGTTTTTAACCGTACCGATTGTGGCAACGGGAAGTGCGTATTCAGATTTTGGATTGGATTTAAAAGCTACGCTATCTATTACATTTGTTCCCAATTGTGTCAATACCGCTTGAGGAACATTTCGAGAGTACATTTTCTCCAATTTAACTTCTTCAGGGTATAAGGAGCTCAATGTTCCTGCAAATTTATTTGCGGCTGCTGTTGACAAGAACCACACTCCCATTAATAAGGAAGCCAATCTAGCAGGCGATAACTTGTTAACCATAGATAAACCAATTGGCGACAAGCACAATTCACCAAATGTGTGAATGGTGTACAAACTCACCAACCAAATCATGCTTACTTTAGAACTTGGATCTAACCCTTTAACTCCAAAAGCAATAACCAAATAACCTAAGGCCAAAAGGAATAAACCCAATGACTGTTTAAATGGAGATGGTGGTTCCATATTTCTGCGACCCAAGAATCCCCATATTGCAACGAAAATAGGCGCGAATATTACAATAGCCACAGCATTGATTGATTGAAAGTAAGATGTTGGAATGGTGGTATCAAAAATTACTCTGTTGGTTTGTTCTTCAGCAAAATAAGTCAAAGATGCACCAGCTTGTTCAAATGCAGACCAGAAGAAAATCACAAAAAAGGCTGCGATATAAATTACCCAAATTCGCTGTTTTTCAATTTTACTCAATGCAGGATCTGTAATGATAAATCCAGGTGCTGCAATGGTTAAACCGAATATGAATGAACCAATTAAACCTAGGTCTAATTTGGTAAAATAGAAAATCCCAAACAAAGCCAAAAATATACCAAGCCATATAAACATTCTAGTTGGGTCAACTTTTACTTTCTCATTAGATTTAGTGGTATCCACTTCACGCATGTTGTTAGGTTTATCGCCAATTTGACGTCCATCTGGTGTAACAATATATTTATTTTTTAATGCTATAAAAAACACCAAACTCACTATCATTCCAATACATGCAGCAAGAAAACCCCATCTAAAATCACCAGGGCTACCAGTATCTCCCAAATATCCACAAAGTAATGGTGCAATAAAAGCGCCCAAATTTATACCCATGTAGAATATTGTAAAAGCAGAATCTACCCTTTTGTCTCCTTCTGGATACAATTGACCTACCATGGTGCTAATATTGGGCTTAAAGAATCCATTTCCAATAATTAGGAAAAATAACCCAGCGAACATAAGTATGGCTGCTACACCAGGCGTTTGGTACAATGTACCACTCATAAACATAAAGAATTGACCAATTGCCATGAGGATACCACCTATTACAATGGATTTTCTATTTCCCCAATACCGATCAGCCATGTAACCACCCAATAAAGGCGTTAAATAAACCAAGCCGGTATAACTTCCGTATATATCAGAAGCTGCGCTTTTGTCAATTAATAAGGCTTTAGTCATGAAAAGCACAAATAAGGCTCTCATTCCATAATAGCTAAATCGTTCCCACATTTCTGTTACAAAAAGGACATAAAGTCCTTTAGGATGTTTGTTACTTGAATTCTGTATTGTAGTTGTCTCACTCATAAATAGGGTGTTTTTTTATATAAGACGGCTAAAATAGATAGAAATTTTGAAATATCAATCAACATGAAAAAAATGTAAAACTATGAAAGCAATATATAATTGTGTTAATTTGCGATTCATGTTTGAAATTACGGCCAAAGAAATAGCTTCTAAAATTGGTGGCACCATAGTAGGTGATGAAAATAGAAAAGTCAATTCCGTTAGCAAGTTAGAGGAGGGTATTATTGGAAGTTTAGGCTTTTTTTCAAACCCAAAATACGAAAAACTTCTCTACGAAACAGAGTGTAGTATTGTATTTGTGCCCTTAAATTTTGTACCTACAAATTCTGTAAATGCGGTTTTAATAAAACATGAAAATCCCTATTTCGCATTTTGTAGTATTCTCGCAACCTATTTTAACCCTAATCAAACAAAATTAGGAATATCTCAATCGGCAAAAATCGATAAAAATTCAAAAATTGGCGAAAATGCGTATATTGGTGAAAATGTTACCGTCGAAGAAGGTGTTGTTATTGGAAACAATGCCAAAATTTACCACGGAGTGGTTATTGGAAAAAATTCCATTTTGGGGGATAACATTATATTATATCCCAATGTAGTTTTATATTCTTATACACAAGCCGGTCATAATTTGATAGTTCACAGCGGCACTGTAATTGGCAGTGACGGTTTTGGATTTGCCCCCATTGGAAAAACCTATTTGAAAATTCCTCAAGTGGGAAATGTGCAAATTGGAAACGATGTTGAAATTGGTGCGAATTGCGCCATAGACAGGGCAACCATGGGTAGTACAAGAATTGGGAACGGGACAAAATTAGACAACCTTGTTCAGGTTGCTCACAATGTTGAAATTGGAAATAATGTAGTCGTTGCATCACAAACGGGAATTGCTGGAAGTACCAAAATTGGAGATAATTGTGTTTTTGGGGGACAGGTAGGTGTGGCTGGGCATATAAACATTGCTGAGAGTAATTCATTTGGAGGCCAAGCAGGTGTTACTGGTTCGGTGAGAAAAACCAATCAAAAAATGACTGGGACTCCCGCAATTGATGTAAATGCTTATCTTCGCGGTATTGTTGGTGTTAAAAATATTGACAAAATAATGAAGGAATTAAAAGAACTAAAACAAGAAATAATCCGGTTGAAAAATCAGAATGAGTAATTTGAGTCAAAAACAAACAACTTTGGCAGCACCGGTTAGTTTTACTGGTGTTGGATTGCATACTGGTGCGAAAGTAACAGTAACTCTCGTGCCTGCGTTAGACAATTTTGGATATAAATTTCAAAGAATTGATTTAGACGATCAGCCCATTATTGAGGCAGACTGTGACTTGGTTACCGATACAAGCCGTGGTACAACTTTAGAAAAAAACGGGGTAAAAATTTCAACGATTGAGCATGTTTTGGCTGCTTTGGTTGGCTCTGAAGTGGACAATGCTCTAATACAAATAGATGGTCCCGAAATGCCCATTATGGACGGTAGCTCAATCGTATTTGTAAAAGGAATTGAAGAAACTGGAATTCGAGAATTAGAAGAAGAAAGAGAATATTTTGAAATTCCCTATAACATAAATTATACTGATGCAGCCAATCAGGTAGAAATTATTGCCATGCCAGTAAATGAATACCGTTTAACTGTTATGGTCGATTACAATTCACCTGTATTAGGAACCCAACATGCTGCATTAAACAAAATCAGTGATTTCGCTACAGAAATTGCTCCTTGTAGAACTTTTTGTTTTTTGCATGAGTTAGAATATTTATTAAACAACAATTTAATAAAAGGCGGTGATTTAAATAATGCCATTGTTGTAGTTGATAAAGTAGTCACACAAGATGAGTTGGATAGATTGGCTGTCGTTTTTCAAAAAGAGAAGGTCGAAGTTAAAAAAGAGGGAATTTTAAATAATTTGGATTTGAGGTTTAGCAATGAACCAGCAAGGCATAAATTACTAGACATGGTTGGTGATTTGGCACTGGCAGGTATGCCAATTAAAGGTCAAATATTGGCCGCCCGCCCCGGCCATGCCAGCAATGTTGCATTTGCAAAAAAATTAAAACAAGTAATGAAAAAGGAATTGAAAAGAAAATTGGATGGCCGACCCAATTATGATCCAAATCAAAAGCCTGTTTATACTACCAAAGACATCATTAAAATGCTTCCACATGCACATCCATTTCTATTGGTAGATAAAATTATAGAAATAAGTGCTACTCATGTGGTGGGTATAAAAAATATCACATACGACCAACCATTCTTTAATGGTCATTTCCCTGGAGATCCAATTATGCCAGGGGTTTTACAAATAGAAGCTATGGCTCAAGCGGGTGGTATATTGGTATTAAGTACAGTGAGTGACCCAGAAAATTACGGTACTTATTTTTTAAAAATAGACAATACGCGTTTTAAAGACAAAGTGGTTCCTGGAGACACTTTAGTGATGAAATTAGAATTGACTGAACCTGTTAGACGTGGTATCTGTATAATGAAAGCACGCGCTTGGGTCGGAGATAAATTAGTTTGTGAATCTGAATTAATGGCACAAATTGCCAAAATAAATAATATTTAAAAATGATACAACCCCTAGCCTACGTTCATCCAAGTGCAAAAATTGCTGACAATGTGGTCATTGATCCTTTTGTAACCATACACTCGGATGTTGTAATAGAAGAAGGCACCCATGTAATGTCTGGTGCTGTAATTTTTAGAGGAAGTAGAATTGGTAAAAATTGCAGAATTTTTCCAGGTGCTTCTATCGGTGCTATTCCCCAAGATTTAAAGTATGACGGAGAGACAACATTAACCATTATTGGAGACAATACCACCATTCGTGAATATGTAACCATCAATAAAGGAACAAATGCTTTGGGTTATACCAAAGTTGGAAACAACGTGCTCTTAATGGCTTACGTTCACTTAGCGCACGATTGTGTTGTTGGTGATCATTGTGTTTTAGCAAACAGCGTTCAAGTAGCGGGTCATGTTACCATTGGAGATTGGGCCATTCTTGGTGGAGCTGCATTGGTACACCAATTTGTGCACGTAGGTAGACACTCTATGATAAGTGGTGGGTGCTTGGTGCGAAAAGACGTCCCTCCTTATACAAAAGCAGCTAGAGAACCTTTAAGTTATGAAGGTGTTAATAGCATTGGTCTTCGAAGACGTGGATTTTCAAACGAAAAAATATCTGAAATTCAAGATATTTACCGCACCCTTTTTGTGAAAAGCTCAAATACGACCAAAGCGCTTAAATTGATAGAAGCTGAATTTGCTCCAACCAATGAAAGAGATGAGATTTTGGGATTCATACAAGAATCCGACAGAGGCGTGATGAAAGGTTATATCACCAAATAAATGCTCCAAATTCAACTAACTGGTTGTGGTAAAAATTACCAAAAACAATGGTTGTTTCGGAATTTAACAGCAAATCTCAACATTAACCTCGGAGATTCTCTCGCCATATTGGGAAAAAATGGTTCAGGGAAATCTACCCTTACTTTGTTGTTAACAGGACAAATTTCGCCTACTGAAGGGAGTATTAATTGGATTATTAATGGTAAAAAGATTGATGAATTTCAATGGCACAACCATTATTCATTGTCTTCCCCTAGTTTGGAATTACCCGAAGAATTAACTTTGATTGAGTGGTTTCAATTTCAATCTAAAATCAAACCGTTTTACGATTTTGTGGATTTAGAATACTTATTAAGTACCTGTAATTTTTCTACAAAAACGGCAAATAAAGCCATTGGAAATTATTCTAGTGGCATGAAACAACGTGTCAAATTATGCTTGGCAATCCTCACAAACACTCCATTGTCAATTATCGATGAACCCTTTTCTAATCTAGATTCTGAGGGAATTGACCTCTACTATTCTTTAATTGAAAAGTTTCAACAACAGAAATTTTTTGTTATTGCTTCAAATAGAAGTGAAGAATACACATTTGCAAAGTCTAGAATTCAAATTGAAAATGGCGAAATCTCATTTCAAAATTAACAATTTACCATTTGCAGTTTGACTGTAATCTGTAGACATTAGCTCGACGAAGTAAACGCCCGAATCATAAGGCATATTTACTGAAATTTCCTTTTCATTTTTGTTAATTACGCTTTGCTTTATCAACATTCCCACAGAATTGTAAATGTTCACTTTCCAGCTTTTTTGCAATTCAGGACTCGATATCAAGGCCATTTCACCCGATTTTAATGGATTTGGAGACAAGTTCAAAACATGTCTTTTAACAATTTTATCAGTGCTTACAGAATTTTTAGAAACCAAATTTTTAGTAAAAACAAGACCTCCCCTTAGGTTACCAAATATGATTTCTGGAATGGAATCTCCATTTAAATCGGCGATGGCCGGTGTATTTTTTCCGCCGACAAAATAACTTCCAATTGTGTCAGATTCAGATATATAATGAATGAAATTCTCCTCAGCAATTAAACTATCTGTGTAAGGATGATTTTCGATGTGATAAATTCTTGGTTGTCCGAAATAATTCCCTACCACCACTTCCATTTCGCCATCGTTATTCAAATCACCTATAGCTGGAGCTGAATAGCCGTAACTTGCGAATGTAGGATCAGACACATTTTCTAACCACTCATTTCCTTTCATTCCCCATGCTGAAGAAGACTTCAGTTCGTAAGTTGGTACTTTTCCGTTTTTTCCTTCAAATAAAAGTATTTTACCATTGTATAAACCCACCAAAATATCATTTATTCCATCTTTGTTATAATCGTATACACTTGGTGCAAAACTACTTTCACCTGATTTTCTTTTGTAATTTAGTAAGTCATTCGATTTGAATTTAAATTGTGAAGGATTGTTTTTACCCGCAATATTTTCATACCAATAAACAAAACCTTGCATCGTGCCGAATAAAACGTCAATATCTCCGTCATTGTCAATGTCACCTGATGTTAGCATAATTTGTTGAATGCTAGAATCTTTGGTTTTGAGATAATCATCGGTTAGATATTCAAAATTCGGTGTATTTTTAGTGCCTGTATTCATAAAACAAGCAACTTTATCGTGTAAACCTTGTGTATTGTGGAAATCACCGTTATTGGCAACCAGAAGGTCTAAATCGCCATCGGCGTCTAAGTCGATAAACAATGGGCTTGTTTTACCACCTAAATCCAACATTTGCTCCGTGATAAAATTGTTTTGCGAATACTTAAAATCAGCCTTGTTTTTGGTTCCTTTATTTAAATATACCTGAACTTGATCGGACTCTTTCCCGTCTACTGCAGAATTGGGTGCGATAATCATGTCGGTTAATTCATCGTCATTCACATCAATCATGTAACCCGCTGGGAAAATATAACTATCGAATGATTTGCCATCTAAGAAAAGAGTATCTACCGAAATGAATGTATCGTAATAAGTTTTAAACTGGGATTTTCCATTTTCCAATTTGGTTATTCTTCTAAAATCCAAATTGGCCAAATACATTTCTTTATCACCGTCATTGTCTTCATCAAAAAACCAACAACTTGCGCCACCCACATGTCGAGGTTTTAATTTCATAGAATAAGGACAAGTATTTAATTTAATTTGATTATCAAATCCCTCCCAGAAATAGCCATAACAATAATCCATGTTTTGAAATTCAAAAGTATCTTTAGACCATTTCTTCTCAGCGCGAACATCTGAAAACATAAAATAGGTTAGGTTAAATGGGTCGTAAGATACCAAGTCTAAATCACCATCATTGTCTAAATCCAAAATACCCGGTAAATCTGTAATGGTATTAGAAAAACTCAATGGGTTGTATAAAATTGTTTGATTACTGTCGTATTGGTTTCTATAATACCAAGGTCCTAAATTGTTAAATGTAAGTTTAGAATCGCTAGGTTTGGTGATATTCATTTGAATTTCTAATTCACCGTTGGTAGTGAGTGTAAAAATCTCCATTTGACCATCACTATTTAAATCTCCCGTTATGTAAATATTTTTACCTTTGGGCAATTCAAATTCGTATTTTGGCGCATATTGATAATTCCCTTTTCTCACTTTAATAAAAGGAAATATTTTAAAATCCGACCGGTCAAATACCACTAAATCCATTACACCATCCCCATTCAAATCAATTTCTGAAAACTGAGGCGAATTTAATCCCCCAAGAAACGGTTTTTCCAGAATCTGATCCTTATAAGTAATAGGAAATCCCTGAGAAACGCCATATTTTATCTGTGCATCTGTATTTTGAATACAAATTAAGATACAGATTAGAGTAAGTAATTTTGTTTTTGAAAGAATCATGAAACTGTTTAACCAAATATAAAAAAAAATATTGGTAATGTTGATAGCATGAGTAATTTTGAACTCAAATTATGACGAAAGAACTATTAAACTCGCTCTATAATGCTTTTTTATCGTGTAATAAACAAATTTGTACAGACACTAGAAAAAACATGGAAAATACGTTGTTTTTTTGTTTAACAGGTGAGAATTATAATGGAAACACTTTTGCGTTAAAAGCAATAGAAGGAGGCGCAAAATATGTTGTAACGAACAATAAAACAATCGTTCATGATTCAGTGTTTTTAGTCGATGATCCGAATCAAACTTTGGCGGATTTAGCAAAAATGCACGCTTCTAAAATTCAAGGTAAATTAGTCGCTGTTGCTGGAAGCAACGGAAAAACAACCACCAAGGAATTAATCAATCTCATTCTAGAATCAAAATATCAAACTAAATCCACCCCGGGTAATTTCAATAATCATATCGGTGTTCCATTGACAATTTTAAGCATAGACGAATCCGACCAAATAGGCATCATTGAATTGGGCACAAATCATCCCGGAGAAATGAAGTTTTTATGTGATTTGTTTATACCAGACTGCGGTGTGATTACCAACATTGGGAAGGAACATTTAGAAGGGTTTGGAAACATTGAAGAAGTTGCCAAAGAAGAAAGCGAATTGTTCAATACTCTCATTCAACATAACCAATTGGTAATCTTAAATTTAGATGATTATTGGCTGGGTAATATGGGTAAAAGATTATCTAAAAAAACCACTTACAGTTGTAATGATAAAACAGCCGATTTCTATTTAAAAATTCAAACTGAAATGCCTTATCTGCAATTTGAATTTTTCGAAAATGGACAATCTTTGGGACACTACAAATCTGAAATGGGCGGAAAATACAATGCTTATAATTTACTTGCGGCCGTTTCAATTGGTAAATATTACAAAATAAATGCCAGCGAATCAATGGCATTGGCCTGTACTTATATCCCAAAAAACAACCGGTCAGAATGGATTCATACCAAGGATAAGTCAATCTTTTTAGATGCTTACAATGCCAATCCATCTAGCGTAATAAGTAGTTTGGAAAGTTTTATGACCATTCCAGAAAGTAAGTCAATTTTTTTGGGGGATATGTTAGAACTCGGCGAAGCTTCAGATGTAGAACATCAAAATATATTCGACTACATCACATCAAAAGACGTTAAGGACGTTTTTTTTGTGGGGGATATTTATCACCGTGTTTTGGGCAACTATCCATTCAAATTTGAAAATACGGATGCCTTATTGGCTTGGTTAGATACACATCCAATTGAATCCAAATATGCCTATATTAAAGGAAGCAGGGGCATTAAAATGGAAAAAATACTTGAACATTTTAAATGATTTAACATCATTTAAACATCCAAGTATTCTTAACTTAATTAAATATCAAAAGTGCGGCTCCTGTAGCGAGCATATTAAAGATTGCCAATGGAATCATGGATTTCCAACCCAAATGCATCAACTGATCATATCTGAAACGTGGAAGTGTCCAACGAATCCACATGAATACAAAAATGAAGAAGGTAATTTTCGCGAACATCACAGCAATTTGAAGAATTCCCAACAAAGTTGGATTTGAAATTAAATCCATCCCAGGAAAATTATATCCCCCCAAATAAACACAAGCCATTAAAGCACTTGAAACGAACATGTTAACGTACTCAGAGAATAAGTAAAATCCCAATTTCATACTTGAATATTCGGTATGATAACCTCCAATCAACTCTGTTTCACATTCAGGTAAGTCGAATGGCGCTCTATTGCATTCCGCCAAAGCACAAACAAAGAAAATGATAAAACCCAACGGTTGATAAAAGATATTCCAATTCATACCGGGTTGTTGAGCCACAATTTCTTTTAAACTCAATGTTCCACTCATCATGATAATGGCAATTAACGCAAGTCCCATACTCAATTCATAACTGATCATTTGAGCACTGGCACGAATGGCACCAAACAATGCATATTTGTTGTTACTTGCCCATCCCCCAATCATAATGCCATAAACGCCAACAGAAACAATGCCCATAATGTATAAAACACCAATGTTTATATCTGCTACTTGAAGTTGTACAACGCGGCCAAATATTGGCAATTCTGTACCCCAAGGTATTACCGCACTTGTAATTGTTGCTGTAACCATGGCAATAGCCGGACCCAAGATGAACAACCATTTTTCTGCATTTACTGGGATGAACTCTTCCTTAAAAAAAAGTTTACCCGCATCTGCCAATGGTTGCAACAAACCAAATTTACCTGCTCTGTCTGGACCAATTCTATCTTGCATGAAAGCGGCAACTTTTCTTTCTCCGTAAGTTAAATACGCAGCAATACCTAGAGTTACCAAAGTTAAAATAGCAACCAAAATTGTTTTTTCGAATATTAATGCACTGTCCATTACGCGTTATTTAATAATATGGTATGACTTGGAATAGGAGCTTCATAGTGATTTGCCGATATAACAGAATCCCTACTTATATGTCTTGGTCCAGTGATATTCCAATCTGTTAATTCTTTTTTATTGAATCTACAATCGTTACAAATGAAGTTTTTCACTTCCCCAAATTTGTCTTTTCTTGCTGTTACTCGGGCTATATCATTTCCAACCATCCAAACAACCGCCTCACCACTGCATTTTGAGCATTCGCAAGTAGCATCCATTGGATTGGTAAACCAAACTCTGCTTTTAAAACGGAAAGTTTTATCTGTTAAAGCGCCGACAGGACAAACATCAATAACATTGCCTATAAATTCATTGTCTAAGTTCTTTTCAATAAATGTGCTAATTTCTGCTGCATCACCCCTATTCAAAATTCCATGCTCTCTTTGATTTGTTAACTGATTGGCGGTATACACACAGCGATAACAAAGTATGCAACGGGTCATGTGTAACTTTATATATTCACCAATGTCAACTTTATCAAATTCTCTTCTTTTAAATTCATATCTAGTATGAGCCAAACCGTGTTCGAATGCTAAATCTTGTAAGTGACATTCTCCGGCTTGATCACAAATTGGGCAATCCAATGGATGATTAAGTAACAAAAATTCAACAACCCCTTTTCTGGCTTCCAGTGCTTTGTCGCTGGTGTTATTTTTAACCTCCATACCGTCCATCACTTGCGTGCTGCAACTCGCCACCAATTTTGGCATTGGTCTTGGATCTTTCTCACTGCCTTTTGATACTTCAACTAGGCATGTTCTGCATTTACCTCCACTTCCATTTAAAGAAGAATAGTAACACATTGCAGGGGGTGGAACCAAATTTTCACCCACCATTCTGGCGGCATTTAATATGGTAGTGCCAGGTAAAACTTCAATGGTATTTCCATCGATGGTCACTTTAATTTTCTCTACTGTTTCTGACATAAAAATTCCTTATGCTGGGTTTAATATTTTTTCGGTAACCAAACCAAAATTACGTGTTTGAGACAAGACAGGTTCGTTAACATGCCATTCAAATTCTTCTCTAAAATGCCTAATTGCAGCAGCAACGGGCCAAGCGGCAGCATCGCCCAATGGACAAATGGTATTCCCTTCAATTTTACTTTGAATTTCCCACAACAAATCGATGTCGCTCATTTTACCATGACCATTCTCAATTCTGTGTAATACTTTTTCCATCCAACCAGTACCCTCTCTACAAGGAGAGCATTGGCCACAACTTTCGTGGTGATAAAAACGCGCAAAATTCCATGTATTTCTCACTATGCATTGATCTTCATCATAAACTATGAATCCACCAGATCCCAACATACTTCCAGTAGCGAATCCACCATCTGCTAGACTTTCATAAGTCATTAATCTATCCGCACCTGAGGCCGTTTTACAAATTAAATAATGTGGTAAAATAGGAACCGAAGAACCCCCTGGCACGCAAGCTTTTATCTTTTTGCCATTTTTAATTCCACCACAATATTGATCCCCATAAATAAATTCTTCAACGGTTATACCCATTTCAATTTCATAAACACCTGGTTTATTGATATTTCCAGAAGCTGAAATCAATTTTGTTCCGGTGGATCTATCAATTCCTATAGATGCATACGCTTCTCCGCCGTGATTAATAATTGGAACAACAGCAGCAATGGTTTCCACATTGTTCACCACTGTTGGTCTTTGCCAAAGTCCTTTAACAGCTGGAAACGGTGGTTTCATTCTTGGATTTCCTCTATTTCCTTCTAAACTCTCAATTAATGCTGTTTCTTCACCACAGATATATGCACCAGCACCTGGTGTAACTACCAAATCCAAATCATATCCACTGCCGAGTATATTTTTACCCAACCAGCCGTTGTTGTATGCTTCTTGAATGGCTTTTTCTAATATCCTTAATACAAACATATATTCTCCTCGAATATATATGTACGAAGAATTGGCGCCCAATGCAAACGAAGACAGAATCATTCCTTCGATTAATAAGTGAGGAATTTTTTCCATCAAATATCGGTCTTTAAAGGTACCCGGTTCGCTTTCATCGGCATTACACAATAAATGTCTTGGAACGCCATCTGGCTTAGCAAGAAAACTCCACTTCATTCCCGTCGGGAAACCAGCTCCGCCTCGACCTCTTAATCCAGATTTTTTGACTTCTTCTAAAACGGCTTCTGGCGACATCTGTTTCAATGCCTTTTCAACGCTTTGGTATCCCCCATTTTTGCGATAAACATCGTAAGATTGTATACCTTCAATGTGATCGTTTTGCAGTAATAACTTTCTAGACATAGTTTATTATTGGCCCATATAATTTACAGATGAATTGTTTTTTGAATACATTTCAATCAATTCATCTACTTTTTGTTCTGTTAAATGCTCATGATACGCCTCACCCGCTTGCAACATGGGTGCATATCCACAAGCTCCCAAACATTCCACAGATTTTAAAGTAAAAATACCATCAGGCGTTGTTTCACCATCTTTAATGTTCAATTTTTTCTCAATGTAAGAAACGATTTTTTCGGCACCTTCTATCATACACGGACCTGTTCTGCATACTTCAAGTTTAACCTTGCCCACTTGTTTGGTATCGTACATACTATAAAATGTGGCTACTTCATATACTTCAATTGGATTTAAATGAAGTAAACGTGCCACATAATCCATCACATCCGTAGATAACCAACCAAATTGGGCTTGTGCTATATGCAAAACCCTAATTACAGCACTTTTTTGTTTGTCTTGAGGAAACATCTGAATCACTCGATTCACTTCTTCCAATATATGAGGGGGAAATTCAATTTTTGTTTGTTCCATTCTAAATATCCTTAATAATTACGCATCTAATTCACCAGCAATAACATTCATGCTACTCATGGTTAAAATAGCATCACTCAACAAAGCCCCTTTAATCATTTCTGGATAGGCTTGATAGTAAATAAAACAGGGTCTTCTAAAATGAAGACGATAAGGTGTTCTGCCACCGTCAGAAACCAAATAATATCCCAATTCACCATTTCCACCTTCTACAGAGAAATATACTTCTCCTTTTGGAATTGGAGTCTCACCCATTACAATTTTAAAGTGATAAATTAAGGCTTCCATACTGCGATATACTTCTTCTTTTGGAGGAAGATAAAACGAAGGAATATCAGCATGATATGCTCCTTCAGGTAAATTCTCTAATGCTTGATGGATGATTTTTAAACTCTCTCTAATTTCTTGCTGCCTAACGATAAAACGATCATAGGTATCGCCATCATTGCCCACTGGAATGTTGAAATCAAAATCTTGGTAAGAACAATAAGGATTCATCGCCCTCACGTCATAATCTACACCAGCGGCTCTAAGATTTGGTCCAGCGAATGAATATTCCAATGCTCTTTTGGCTGATATGGGACCAGCACCGATGGTGCGATCCATAAAAATTCTATTTCTCTCTAATAAACTGGCAAATTCACCAAACTTTTTAGGGAATTCATTTAGAAAAACCCTTAATTTTTGGATAAATTCCGGATTAAAATCACGATCAAATCCACCAATTCTGCCCACATTTGTGGTTAATCTGGCTCCACATATTTCTTCAAATAAGTCGTAAATTTTTTCTCTTTGTTGAAACATGTAAGTAAATCCAGTAAGTGCTCCGGTATCTACTCCAATGACCGAATTACAAACCAAATGATCGGCAATCCTAGCGAGTTCCATAACAATTACACGCATATAATCCACGCGTTTGGGCATTTCCACACCAATTAACTTCTCTACAGTCATGTGCCAGCCTATATTGTTAATTGGCGATGAACAATAGTTCAATCTATCCGTTATAGGTGTAATCTGATTGTATGGTCGTCTTTCTGCAAGTTTTTCAAATGCCCGATGTATATAACCAACTGTTTGTTCAGCACTTAATATTCTTTCTCCATCTACTTTTAATATATTTTGAAAAATACCATGTGTTGCAGGATGGGTTGGACCCAAATTTAAAGTAGCAATTTCACCGTCGATGGTTTCACTACTGAGGTCTAAATTCTTGTTTAATTTTGATAATTCACTCATCTTCCAAAATATCTATCCGATTTATCAGTTCTAGTTTCGTCTTCTAATGCGTATTCTTTGCGCATGGGGAAATAATCCATATCATCCATATTCAAAATACGAACCATATTGGGGTGACCCTCAAATGTAATTCCAAAGAAGTCATACGTTTCACGTTCCATCCAATTTGCAGCCAAAAACAAATCTGTAATGGTTCTTGTTTGAGGATTTGATTTTGGTAAATGTACACGCACCCTTATTCTGTGGTTTTTTTGTAAATTATGCAAATGATAAATCACTTGAAATTCTGAATTTTCGCTATTTGGATAATGCGCTCCCGTTAAATCGGTTAAGTATGCAAAACCCAAGTCTTTTAAGAGAAATTCAATTAAACCGTGCACATCGTGTTCACTCGATGTTATATTTAAACAATCATAATTGTCTTTAATGATTTCTAATCCAGAAAAGTTCGCATTTAATGCTTCTGTTAAAATATGGTCGTTCGACATTATATTGTTTCAATATTATAACTTTCCAACATCTTTTTATACTCATCAGAGTTTCTTCTTCTCAAACTTTCATTTTTGGCAAGTTCTTGAATTTTGATGATGCCTTCAATTATTTGTTCGGGTCTTGGAGGACATCCTGGTACATAGACATCAACAGGAATGATATTGTCTATTCCTTGTAAAACGCTGTATGTGTCGAATATTCCGCCACTCGAAGCGCAAGCACCCACTGAAATAACCCATTTAGGTTCAGCCATTTGATCGTAAACTTGTTTTAAAACTGGACCAAGTTTTTTAGAGATTGTTCCAGCAACGATCAATAAATCAGCTTGTCTTGGACTAAAACTCATCCTTTCAGATCCAAATCGAGCTAAGTCATACGTACTTCCCATGGTAGCCATGAATTCAATTCCACAACAAGATGTGGCGAACGGCAAGGGCCACAATGAATTGGCACGAGCAAGACCTATTACTTTGTCCAATGAAGTGGCAAAGAACCCTTGTCCTTCAACACCTTCTGGTGCATTTACAATTTTAACCATAATTTATTTCTCCCACTCAAGGGCTCCTTTTTTCCAAACATAAATAAAACCAACCAAGAAAAACGATATGAAACTAACCACCGCTAAGAATCCACCCCATCCCATTTCTTTAAAATTTACAGCGTAAGGGTAGAAAAATATCACCTCTACATCCAACAAAACAAATAAAATTGCCGAAAGAAAGTACTTTACAGACACAGGAAAACGGGCATCACCCTGACTTTCAATACCGCATTCGAATACTTCATTGCGTTTTTTAGTTTTCTTACTTGGTCCCAAAAACTGAGACAATGTAAGGGCTAGCACAACAAATCCAATCGAAAAACCGAGTTGTATTAAAATAGGTATATAACTATCTGGTGTATTCATGTTAGCGACAAAAATAATACAACAATGTCGTTCAATTGTTCAAAATATTTATAAATTAGTAAAAAAAATATTAAGCCGCGATTTTCTTATTTTTGTTGTCATAACTAACATATATGAAAAATATTTACGTACTAACTTTTACCACTCTTTCTTTAACAATTGCAGGATTGAGTTTCATGAGCAATTCTTCTGGTACAGGAGACAATCGTACGGGTTCTCCGGGATCCCTCGGCACTTGTACTGGGTGTCACAACAATTCCAATGCTTTAAACGGAACAACAGATATTGTTATCTCCGATCCAGCCACAAGTTTGCCAATTACAGCGTATAAACCAGACTCTGTTTATCTTATCCAAATTTTGTCCGGCGGAAACTCCTCTAAATTTGGTTTTCAGTTTACAGCTTTAGACAACAGCAATAATGCTGTCGGTGATTATGGCAATTTACCTTCAAACACTCAAATAACAAATGCTGGTAAGGCTAAGATATGGACGCACACAAGTGCTAAAACATCTTCAAACAAAACGGTGCAATGGTCTGTGCTTTGGGTTGCCCCAGCAAAAGGTACTGGAGATATTAATTTTTATTCGGCATCTGTTATTGCCAATGGTAATTCTCAAAATACCGGCGATGATGTTGCGACTAAAACGTTAACCATTGAAGAAGATAAAACAGCTTCTAAATCGCACATTTCCGATAAAAACAACGAAATAAAGGTTATTCAAAACCCAATTGGTCAAAATATCTTATTGAATAAAAGCGTAAAAACAGCTGTTCTGTGGAATCAAAATGGCCAAGTGGTCCTTAAGGGTCAAGACACGAAAACACTAGAGTCAAACACCCTTTTAGATGGTGTTTACTACCTTCAAGTTCTAACCTATGACAATCAACGTAAAACAATAATAATCAATAAATAAATATCTAAATCAATCAAAATTAAGGGGATTTATTCCCCTTTTTTTTTGCTCTAATTTTTTCTTGTTCATTTAAAGCAATATGAAATTTTTTGGCATTCATTTTATGCTTCGAGTAAGATTTTTCAAACAAATGATATCCTGAAAAATCACTTTTCGCGCAAAAAAACAAATAATCGCAATAGGTATAATTCAATACCGAATCAATTGCTTGAACAGAAGGAATGCAAATTGGTCCTGGTGGTAAACCCTTATTTAAATAAGTATTGTATGGCGATTGTCTGTTTAAATCTTCATCCCCCCTAACCCTTTCAGCAATTCCTTTAATGAATACAATTGTTGGGTCAGCTTGTAATTTCATTCCCTTTCTTAACCTATTTATATACACGGCTGCAATTTTTCCGTATTCACTTACTTTTGAACTTTCTTTTTCTACAATACTAGCCACAGTAATCACTTCGAGTGGTGTTAGTTTTTGTTTTTCGGATTTAGAAATTCTCGATGCGCTATTCCAAAATTTATTTTGCTCTGAAACCAATCGAAAGAACAATCCCTCAACATCAATTTTATATGAAACATTATACGTATTGGGCACAAAAATAGCTGGCCATGTGTACTCATTAATGTTGAATTTTTTCAATGCTGAATAATCAGCAAAAACCATTTCAAGTTCATCTTTTTCAATGGCTGTTGCTTTTGTGATTTTTTCGATAATTTGTTTTTTGTAAACTCCAGATGTAATAACCAAGTTTACCGTTTGATGTCGATTTTTCCTTAACAACAAAATAAAATTTAAAATATTTGTTTTTGGGGGGATGTCTATTCTGCATGGAGACAGTTTATATCCAGCGATTTTAGCCAGTTTGTAAATCCCAAAGGGAAATGATATCCCCAACGATTTTTTTGTAATTAGATTGAATTGCTCTTCCGTGGTATTTCTTTTTACCTTAAATTCAATGTTTTTCTGATTTGTTGAACTAAAAAAAATGATTGGATACATTAATATGATGATTATTACGACAATTGCTATCGCAATAATTTTGGCTTTTTTATTCATTTGAGGTTAGAAAAAGTCTACAAAAATGTGAAATTTCCATGTCTCTTTTGTTCATTCAATAAATAATCTTTTAAAGAAGTGTATTTTTGCAACGTGAATATCGCACTTATTGGGTACGGAAAAATGGGTAAAGTCATTGAAAATCTTTGCATTGAAAGAGGACATAACGTTATCGAAAAGTACCATAGCAATAAGCTTTTTTTAGATTGCAATTCCACATCTGCTGACGTTGCCATTGAATTTACGAAACCTGAATTGGCTGTTGAACACATTTTGCATGCTATAAAACTGAACTTACCCATTGTAGTGGGTACAACGGGTTGGTATGAACATTTTGATGATATTGTAAAAGCAGTTGAAAACAACGATTCGAGCTTATTCTATGCCACAAACTTCAGTATTGGTGTAAATTTATTTAACAAATTGAACCATGAACTAGCGCATTTAATGGAGCATTATGTTCAATATCAGGCACATATCACTGAAATACATCACACTGATAAAAAAGATGCCCCGAGTGGCACGGCCATTACTTTGGCAGAGGGAATAATAAAGCACAATTCTCATTACTCAAGTTGGGAACTTCAAGAAACACAAAAAATTTCTGACAATGTTTTAGGGATTTCTGCAATTCGTGAAGAAAATGTGCCCGGTACACATGAGATTGTTTACAACAGCGAAATCGATTCCATTAAGATTGTGCATACCGCACATAACAGAAATGGATTCGCTCTTGGCGCCATTGTTGCTGCGGAATGGATTTTCGGCAAAAAAGGAATTTTTACAATGAATGATTTAATAAAATAAAATGGAAAGTTATAATATTTATGTCTTTGGTATTATTTGGTTGGCGGCATTTTTGTTGACTAGATTGGGGTTGTCAAAAATGTTTAAACTGGCTGGTATTAACCCAGTTTTAGCATGGATTCCAATTCTCAATTGGTGGTTTTGGATAAAATTAGTTGGGCGCCCATCATGGTATATGATTGGAATAGTCATTCCAGGTGTAAATATTTTGTTTAGTTATAATATCAAACTAGACATACTTCGCAGTTTTGGGAAAAATAAGTTTTGGGAACAATTTGCAGGAATTGTATTGACTTTTATCTATTTCCCATATTTGGTTTTTGATAAAACCCTTAAATTTCAAGGCAGTGCTGGTTCAAAAGAGTGGAGAGATAAAAACATTGTAAAAGTTAAAGCTGCCAGAGAATGGTCTGATGCTTTATTATTTGCCGCTTATGTAGCCGGTGGTATGCGTGCTTTGTTTTTTGATTTATATCAAATTCCAACGCCTTCCATGGAATCAAATTTGATGGTTGGAGATTATTTAGTGGTAAGTAGAACCAATATTGGGATGCGTATTCCTATGACTCCCATTACAGTTCCCGTTTTGGCCCCAAAAGAAATTTTAGGCATAAAAGCATATTCAGAATTAATTGAACTCCCATATATGCGTTTGCCAGGTTGGTATAAAATTAAAAACAATGACGTCATTGTCTTTAATTGGCCTGCCGATGAGGGATTTCCAACAGACAAAAAAGACAATTATGTAAAACGCTGTATTGCCATTCCGGGTGATTCCGTTTTAATCAAAAAAGGAATTGTTTATATCAATGGGAAACAATTACCGACGGTTAACAAACAACAAAAAAGATATTTGGTGCTCCTGAAAGAATACATCTCTCAAGAGTTTCTGTTAGAACATGAATTGGGTGATTTTACTATTCCTTATCGTGTTGCCCCCGAAATTCTAAATGCGTCCAAAAAGAACGGTGAATTGTTGATACCATATCATATTTATACTTGGCCTGCTAATATTAAAGCCATAAAGGATGATTCCCGCGTTGCCCAAATTTTTGAAGATGTTATTGACGAAGGCTACGAAAGACATTTATTTCCTGATACATTAAATACGGTTTATCTAAAACACCATTGGGATTTAAACAATTACGGTCCGTTTTATCTTCCCAAAAGAGGCGAAAGGATAAAACTTACCAAAGACAATTGGGATTGGTTTAAAGCCGCAATTAATGTGTATGAAAAAGCCAACATTACGCATGATAATGGCAAGTTTTACAGTTCAAACAAAACAGAAATCAAAGATTACACCTTTAAATTGGGATATTATTGGATGATGGGTGACAACCGATTTAACAGTTCGGATTCAAGGTATTGGGGTTATGTGCCAGAAGACCACGTACTTGGAAAACCTTTGTTTACCTTTTTCTCAATTAAAAAAGTCATTGGAATCAACGATATCGGTGAACCGTTAATTCATGGAAACAACATGATGTATGATTCTAAAGGAATTAGATGGAATAAAATATTCAAGAAAATTGAATAATTCTTAAAATTGAAAAATGTCCCTACTTTGGTTAAAGTTAAACTTTAATCCGATCATTGCATAGTTTTGAATATCATCGTTTTCAATTCTTAAATTATGTGTAAATTCGATAGTGCAATTCGGCAATAAAAAGTATCTAAAAGTAATCGATGAAGATACTATATTTCTCAATTTCCCACTTAACATATTAGCATCTTTTCGATTTGAAGCAGTATAATAATTCAATCTAAAATCTGATCCAACATTCTCATTGTTCGAATTGATTCCTCTATTTGCAATAATCAATGTATTCTTTATTGAAAATCTAGTATTGATTTTAGGAATCCAAAATGACCTAAGTACAAGTTCCCTAAAATTACTTTCCAATGGGTGCGCAAGCGGTTGATTATAATGCGAATAATAATTTGAACTCCAGTGTGAATATGTATATGGTCGTACTGAATTAAATTCCAACTGAATATAATTTTGTTTAATACTTTTAAATTTGGGAAACCAATACACTCCCAATTGATACCCATTTTTATTTAAATAAGAATTTCTGTCCGTTGTAATGGCACTAAACCTAAATTCATCAATAATTAACTGTCCATAAAACTTAAGTGCTTTCAATTTGTAACTAAAATCCAATCCAATTAAAGCATTGTCACTTGATCCCAAATCCCTTTCAATAGATCTGTAAAATATTATAGGATTCAAATAAGTGATATCAAATGCATTGTTTGGTCTAGAAAAAACTATCATTTCCGAAAAGCCCAGATTAAACTTATTCTTAAAAAATGCAATTTCTCCTCTGTGCATGGCTAAATATTTCCTATTCAACATTTTGTTGGTATCTCTGGACATATCACGAACCAACTGTTTAAATAAATTCTGGTAAGAAAATGGCCCCAATTTGTAATTAATTTGGGCATAAAATGATGGCGGTGCGAAATTACTCAACAATAAACTGCGGAATCCATTTCCAACAAATTGTTTATCATGGCCTATGCTAAAGTCAATTTTATAAATAGTAGTGTCTAAATGATGTTTTTCTTTTGCCTTTATTTTTTTTTGTAACAAGAGAATGTTCATATATCCAGTTGAATAATAAAACTCCGTCAATTTACTTTTGTTCGCTTGAGTATTGCCAACTCCAGGCACAACCCCATTTTGAACAATATAGTCGTCGAAAAAAGTTGGATAACTCATCTGGTAATCCATAACAGACGTATAAAAACTCAGTTTCTCTCCCATTTGACCATAAATTTCTACTCCTCTACCGTTTGAAATGAATGTATCAATTTTTCCAATTTTGGGACTATAGGCCAAGTCTAATATTGGGTTAATTACAAAATAATCTTCTCTAGATTT
>CAMAQS010000002.1 GCA_945860565.1 Chitinophaga pinensis
AGTTTGGATTTGATGTTTGAAGGGGGTTTTGCTCAACAAACAATGGTTTTTAACTCGGAAACAAAAAATGTCTTAATCCCAAATAATCCAGAACAAGTGAAAGTCGTTAATCCTGTGGCCATATTAGGAGCTAATTTTACAGTAAATTATCAAATAAATCGATTTTTTTATATTGGTGCAAGAGGACGTTACATTCAGAATGTAAGCACTGATAGATGGGTTTATCAGGGCAGTAATATTAATTATTTGGAAAGTCAAAAAAATACAGGCATGTCAGGGTGGGGCGTATCTGGGTTGCTTGGCTTTAGTTTTATGAAATAAAGGGTTAACTTGCGCTTTAAATGAAAAGTTCAATTCCAAACGCGTTTACACTAGGGAATTTGGGTTGTGGGCTACTTGGGATTATGGCAGTAATGGAAGCCAATCCTTTATTGGCTTTTGTGCTTATGCTTGTTTCTGGGATTTTAGATTTTTTTGATGGCATGATTGCTAGATGGTTAAAAGTTGAGGGTGAGCTCGGTTTGCAGTTAGATAGCCTGGCTGATTTGGTCTCATTTGGAGTTTTACCGGGGCTTATATGGAACCATTATATGAATCTAAATGGATATTGCAGTACTACTGGATTTTGTATTAACGGTTATGTTTGGATGGCTATTCCTTTGGCTGGTGCCTATCGGTTGGCAAGATTTAATATTAGTAAAGAAAAATCTCCAAATTTTACCGGAGTACCTATTCCAATTACGGGAATAACTCTGGCATCGTGGGCTTGGATAAACTCGAATTATTCTTTCGGTTTTATTGACATAAGTAAAATTTCAAATCAATTTTATGTTTGGCTTTATATGCCTTTGGTTGCCTCTTATTTGATGGTATCGGAAATGCCTTTATTGTCATTAAAGTTCAATGGCAAAGATGGGTTGAATCCGTTTAGATTGGGTTTGATTTTGTTAGGTATTGCAAGTGTTCTGGTTTTTGGACCAAGCGGTGTGGCTGTCTTTTATTTTCTTTATGTGGGATTGTCGTATTATTCTATAAATTTAAAAAAATCTAAACATGAATAAAGTTGGTGTAATTATGGGTAGCGACAGCGATTTGCCTGTTATGCGCGAAGCATCTGAAATATTATTGTCTTTTGGCATTGAAGTGGAAACAACCATTGTCTCGGCGCATAGAACGCCCGAACGCTTGGTTGAATATGCAAAATCTGCGCACTCAAATGGAATAGTAGTCATTATAGCTGGGGCCGGTGGTGCAGCTCATTTGCCGGGAATGGTAGCTTCATTTACGCATTTACCTGTAATTGGTGTTCCAGTTAAAAGCAATGCAATGAGTGGAATTGACAGCCTTTATTCTATTGTGCAAATGCCTCCTGGAGTGCCTGTGGCTACTGTTGCCATTAATGGCGCGAAAAATGCAGGAATTTTAGCCGCTCAGATTATTGGTATTCACAACAAGGATATTTCTGATAAGGTAATACAGTATAAAAAAGAGTTAGAATTGATGGTGTTGGAAAAAGCAAATCAATTGGAAAAATTAGGTATTGATGCCTTTTTGAATAAAGCATGATAATTGTAGAAAATGCATTGATCTCGGAAGATATTCTCGAGCGTGAGTTTATCTGCCAATTAGACAAATGCAAAGGGGCTTGTTGTGTTTTAGGAGATGCTGGTGCGCCTTTGCTACATGAGGAATTATCTATAATTGAAGAGAATCTAGCACAAATCAGAACAGAAATGCATGCAGATGGTCTTGCATTGTTGGATAAAGAAGGATTTTATACAAGAGACCCAGACAAAGATCTGGTGACGGTATGTGCGCCCAATGGCGAATGTGTATTTGTAACCTACGATGAGTTGGGTAGAACCAATTGTTCAATAGAACTTGCTTATAAGAAGGGTAAAACAACATTTTTGAAACCAATGAGTTGTCATTTATACCCCATCAGAACGAAACGTTATGGAGCATACACTGCCATGAATTACCATCATTGGGAAATTTGTAGAGATGCTTGCGCTGCCGGTGCTGAGCAAAAAGTACCGGTTTATGTATTTTTAAAAGATGCGTTGATCCGAAAAATGGGTGAAGCTTGGTACAACGAATTAATCCAAATTGCAAAGGATTGGAATAAGCAACGCAACTAACAAACCAAACAAGATATTAGTCCTGCAAACATAATTTGTTTGAGGTATTTTGAAATGTTGGAATAGTCTTCGGTGTTCTTGGCTTTATACATTTTAATTGCTATAAAAGCAGCAAAAGGAAGTAAAATGACTGCAGAAAAAGCCAAAAATAGTATTTCATAAGATTGGAAGTAAATGATAGGCAATAAGAGTAGAGCCAAAAAAAAGGAGATGAAAGAGAGTATTTTGGTTTTTTTAATTCCTTTTAAAAGGGGATAAGTGTTGTAGCCTTGTATTGCGTCACCTTCCATGTCTTCAATGTCTTTTATCATTTCGCGTGACAGGGTTATTAAAAAGGCAATGCATGCATATTCAGCAAAAAATGTTTTGGATACTCCATAAACACCGCGGGATGCCACATACACAACCATTCCAGCCATTAACGATATCAATAAGTTTCCTTGAAGGTTTTCTCCTTTAAAATCACTTGAGTAAAAGTAGAGTAAAACGGACATGGTTAAACATAAAATACCCATTCCCAAACCAGTTAAAAAGCCAAAACCAATGCCAATTGTCGTAAGGATAGCGTAATAGATTCGCGCATGTTTAAGTTTTATAGACTTTGCAATGATGCGCTTATGGGGTTTATTAATGGTATCGGTTTCGATGTCGAAAATGTCATTTATAATGTAACCTCCTGAGGCTATTAAAATGCAAGCTAGGGAATTGTATAATGCTGCTGGATATCGAATATTTTCCCAATCGATAATGAGGTTATTGGTATATACTCTGGAGGCCGATAAATAAAACAATCCTTGAGTTAACAAAGTTAAAAGGAGATTGACAGGCCTGAGTATTATCCAATAGGCTTTCATTTACGGGGAGGAAATTTCATTTTGTATTGGGCTTTTGTAATTCCTTTGCTAATGTAATCTAATTTTCGCTTTAACATGCTTCTTTTTAGTGGGGATATTCTGTCGGTAAATAGGATACCTTCAATATGATCGTATTCATGTTGGATTATGCGTGCGGCCATCCCCCCAAAAGTTCGGGTATGTTCATTCCAATTGGCATCGAAATAGTGAATTGTAACATCTCCTTTTCGGCGTACATTTTCTCTTATATCGGGAATACTTAGGCAGCCCTCTTCAAAGTCCCATTCTTCTCCAAATTCGTCTAAGATGGTAGGATTTATAAAAACCTCTTTGAATGCTGGGGGATGAATGTCTTCAATTTCTGAACCATCAACAATGAACAATCTGATAGGCAGGCCAATTTGAGGCGCGGCCAATCCAATGCCGTTGCTTTCGTACATGGTTTCAAACATGTTTTCGATTAGTGTATTTAAATTCTCATAATCAGGAGAAATGTGTTCTGATTTTTTTCTAAGTACGGATTGTCCGAAAGCGTATATAGGGAGTATCATGAAATTTTCTGTAAATATGTTTGTAAAATAATGGTGGCTGCAACGGTATCAATGAGACCTTTTTCTTTGCGTTTTTCCTTTTTTTTACCCATTAAATGAATTTGGGTTTGTGCTTCTTTGGAGCTAAAACGTTCGTCAATGGTTTCGACGGGAATGGACGGATAATGTTGATGTAGCCATTCTATAAAATCAATGACATGTTGGGTAGCATGGGTGTCGTCACCCGTAAGCCTCAAGGGCATGCCAACCACGAAACAATCAACTTGTTCTTCTTTGGTATAATAGGCTAGCCAATCTGGAAAATCGGGGGCAAATATTGTGTCGTAAGGCTGCGCGAACATTTTCAAAGGATCTGTAACTGCGATGCCAATTCGTTTAAGGCCATAATCAATGCCAATAATGCGCGACATGCCGCAAAGATACGGTTATTTTTTTTTTATTGGGGACCATTCGTTGAAAACAAACAAGGCCATTTCAAATAAAATGGCCTTGTTAAGATGTTTCAGAATAGGGAAATTACATCATTCCGCCCATTCCACCCATGCCGTCCATTCCGCCATGAGAATGTCCTTTGTCGTCTTCTTTAATGTCACTTACAACACATTCAGTTGTTAAGATCATTCCTCCAATAGATGCTGCATTTTCCAATGCTACACGAGCAACTTTTTTAGGATCTACCACACCTGCTGCAATTAAGTTTTGATATTCATCTGTGCGCGCATTGTAACCGAAGTCGTCTTTGCCTTCCATTACTTTTTGCACAACAATGCTGCCTTCGCCACCTGCATTGGCAACAATTTGGCGCAAAGGTTCTTCTAATGCACGACGAACAATTTGAATTCCAGTTGTTTCGTCTTCGTTTTCGCCTTTCAAACCTTCAAGAGCGGCAATCGCACGAATAAAGCTAACTCCACCACCTGGTACAATTCCTTCTTCAACGGCAGCACGAGTAGCATGTAAAGCATCGTCCACACGGTCTTTTTTCTCTTTCATTTCTACTTCAGTAGCAGCACCAATATACAATACAGCCACACCACCAGCAAGTTTTGCCAAACGTTCTTGTAACTTCTCACGATCGTAATCGCTTGTTGTATTTTCGATTTGGACTTTGATTTGATTTATTCTTGCATGGATGTTTTCTTTAATTCCAGCTCCGTTAACGATGGTAGTATTGTCTTTGTTAATGGATATTTTTTCTGCAGTACCTAGATCTTCTAGAGTTGCGTCATCCAATTTTCTACCTTGTTCTTCTGAAATCACAGTACCACCAGTTAAAATGGCAAGATCTTGAAGCATTTCTTTGCGACGGTCACCAAATCCAGGTGCTTTAACTGCTGCAATTTTGAGAGAACCTCTAATTTTATTTACAACCAGGGTTGCCAACGCTTCACCTTCAATGTCTTCGGCAATAATTACCAAAGGTTTTCCAGTTTGAACCACTTTTTCTAAAATAGGAAGCAAGTCTTTCATTGAACTTACTTTTTTATCATAGATAAGGATGTAAGCATTGTCTAATTCAGCTTCCATTTTATCGGTATTGGTAACAAAATAAGCACTTAGATAACCGCGGTCGAACTGCATACCTTCTACAACGTCAACCGTTGTTTCTGTGCCTTTTGCTTCTTCGACAGTGATAACACCATCTTTGCCTACTTTTTTCATTGCCATAGCAATTAAAGAACCTATTGTGCTGTCGTTATTAGCTGAAATAGTTGCAACTTGTTCAATTTTACTGTTGTCATCTCCAACAGGGTGAGCCAACTCGTTCAAACGAGCAACGGCTGCTTTCACTGCCTTTTCAATGCCTCGTTTTAAATCCATTGGATTGGCACCAGCAGCTACGTTTTTCAAACCAGCTGTAACAATGGCTTGTGCTAAAACGGTGGCTGTAGTTGTTCCGTCACCAGCGATGTCGGCGGTTTTACTCGCTACTTCTTTTAACATTTGTGCACCCATATTTTCAACAGGGTCAGCCAATTCAATTTCCTTAGCAACCGTAACACCATCTTTGGTGACATGTGGAGCACCGAACTTTTTATCTATTACCACATTTCTACCTTTTGGTCCTAAGGTCACTTTTACTGCATTTGCTAAAGCGTCAACACCGCGTTTTAAACCGTCGCGTGCGGTTAAATTGAAATCTATTTTCTTTGCCATAATGTTTTTTTAAATAATTGCTAAAATGTCGCTTTCCTTCATAATTAGGTAATCCACTCCATCAAGTCCAATTTCGGTACCAGCATATTTACCGTAAAGTACCGTATCACCTGCTTTAACAGTCATGGGTTCGTCTTTTTTGCCTGTACCCACTGCAATTACTTTTCCTCTTTGTGGTTTTTCTTTGGCGGTGTCTGGAATAATGATACCTGAAGCTGTTGTTTGCTCGGCGGCAACTGGTTCTATCAGAACTCGGTCGGCCAATGGTTTAATGTTCACTGACATAATATTATCTTGTATTTTTTTAAGTATGTGTTTGGCACAAGAATTACCAATACTGTGCCATTTGAGTAAATCTGCAATTTGTGCAGAAAATTCTTCAAAAAGTGTCAGTTTGTCAGATTAGTGCCCCAATATAGACCGCTGCTTTTGCAATATTTGGCGTAGACTTATTTATATGTATTGCTATCTTGTTTTTTATTTCACTATATTCTAAGGGAGACTTTTGCAGCACAAGCTTAATGTTATCGGCAATTTCTTTGGATGTTTTCCCACCAAAACCTATTTCTTCATCCATGAATTCATGAATTTCTGGCGATTTATAAGTAAGGGTTCCAAAAATTATTGGAATTCCAGATGCCAAAGGTTCAATACAGTTGTGCAATCCTTTGCCCAGTCCGCCGCCAATCACAGCGACTTTGGCCAATTTATATAGTCGACTCAGCAATCCAATACCATCGAGAATAAGTATATTGGCTTGTGCGAAGTTATTTCTAGAAAAACGGGTTACCCCATATTCTGAAAATTGATTTTCAATTTCTTGAAGATGAGATTCACTTATGTCGTGGGGTGCAATGATAATTTTCTGATTGCCTAGTATTTTATTCTGTCTTAAATATATTGATAAAGCCATCTCCTCTTCCTGCCAACTGCTACCGAGAATAAGTATTTCCTTTTCATGGCAAAATTCCAGCAGTTCTTTTGGAATTGGAAAGTCCTGTAAATTTTGCAACTCTTTGGCGCGGGTGTAGCGAATATCGCCAAGAAGAATTGCATTAAAATCCATACCTTGGGCCAGTTTCATGGTGAGGTTGTCTTGTGCATAAAAAACACCAACCTGTTTTAGAACTTTACGCCAAAGTTGTGACCATTTTTTTGTTAAAAAGTGATTTTCTCGTAACAAAAAATTCCAATATATTGTAGGAATTTTGGATTCAAATCCTGCTATTAAATGATTTAGCCAGAATTCGTATTTAACAACAATTATTAAATCTGGGTTGATTGAATGAATCCATAATTTCGCATATTTTTTGGTGTCGGATAACATATAGAATTTTTGCGCATTATCTGGTAACGTGGCATTTTCATATCCAGATGGTGAGAAAAAGGTGAAAATCCAATCTATATTGGGTGTCGTTTTGTTTAACTCATTAACCAAAGGCAGGCACATTTCAAACTCACCTAAACTGGCCGAGTGAACCCATATTCTCTTGTTATTTTTGGGAGGGAAATTTTGAAGTTTTAAACGCGTGTTTTTGCGCCCTTGTTTTAAACGTTTGATTTTCGGGGAAAAGAGAGTCAATATGGATAAAACCACATTGCCAATTATAACCAATAGTGAGTAAAAGGTATTCAAAATTATTCGGTGAAGTATTCAGGTTCGATTTGGTTGTCTCCAATTTTAATGGGAATGATGATGCCAAAATTTACTCCAAATCCATAATCTACGCTTCGATTATTCCTTGGGGTTTGGGTTGAAAAATCATAGGCACGCAGTAGGTTGTTTTGGCCTTGCGTTAAATCTAAACCTAAGACAAACGAGACTGAAGAATAATTAAAATATTGAATTCTGATTTTTTCGCTGACTTGAAATCCATCTGATCGTCGGTCATACCCACCTAAATTCTCTTCTTCTAATTGTGGCAATTTGTCTAAGTCGAACACAAACTTGGTGTAGTGATAGTGGTAACCTAGTCCAGCGCCGGCATGAAGCGTCCATGTTGTTTGGTTTTTTCGTTTAAGTACAATTGTTTTTAGACCGTAAATATTGGTATGAAAACCGCGCATATATGTTCGAATAATGGCTGGATACCCTGTTATATCTAGCAAGGAACCATCTTCGGTGGTCATGCCAGTGTATAAATTCGTTGAATTTACGTTTGATCCGAGGTAAATATCGTGTTCAATACCGGCCACAAATTTATTTCGATGTTGGTATTCCAGACGAATGGGTACACTGGTATGCGATGCATATCTCTCTGCCCATTTACCTGAGTTTTGATTTATGTTGAAACCTGCTTGTAAAAATAGCCATCTTTTATCTTTGATTTTAGGAGAAATCACTGATTTGGAAGTGTCCGTATCCGTTTTTGCGGAAACGATATTCATCCCCCAAAAGGAAAAAAACAACAAGAATACAAGAAATGATGACTTTTGCATGGTGTATAAAGTCCGAAAGTAAGAAATTAATCTGTAGTTAGGATTGTTTGAGATAAAAACTGACGCAATACTTGGATAAATTCTTCGGGATTGTCGGCATGAACCCAGTGTCCGGCTTTTGAAATGGTTATATATTCAACCAATGGATAATGGGCATTGATGTAAGGTTTGTCATTTTCTTTAAGGTATCCACTTTTTTCACCGAGAATAAAGAGGGTTGGAACATTGACCCGGTTGGTTAAACTAATTTCATCAATTATTTCGTGGTAATAGTTTTCAATTGCTTGGATATTTATTTTAAGTTGATATCCACCTTGGGGAATGGCTTCAATATTTTTAAGCAAGAATTGACGAATGCTGAGCACAGAAGCATAAGGGGTAAGGGCTTCATCGGCTTCTTTTCTGTTTTGGATTTTGGTAAAATCGATGCTTTTAAAGGCATTGAAAAAATCCATGTGACTGGGAATATAGAGTTTGGGTGCTATGTCTACTATAACCAAGGCAGACAATTTATTTGGATATTTTTGAGAGAAAACCATGGCCGTTTTTCCACCCATAGAATGTCCCAAAATAATGGCTTTTTCATCCCCCAAAAAACACATCAATTCATATAAATCTTCTGCCATTGCGTTAAAAGAAGAATCGGAATGATGAAAGGATTTGCCGTGATTGCGTGCGTCGAGAGTAACCACTTTATATTGGGATGATAGATTTGTGGCCACTAAGTGCCAGTTGTCTAACATCCCAAAAATACCGTGTAAAATATAGATTGGAGGTGCTGTTGGTTCGCCGTAAATTTTATGGTGAACGAGTGACATTTGCGCCTTAAGCTAGAACTTCAGTTACAGGAGTGTAAGGCAAATTAAATGCATCACTTACGCCTTTGTAAACTACTTTTCCGTTAACCACGTTTAGACCTAAAGTTAGGTCTGCACTGTCTTTGCAAGCTTGTGTCCAGCCTTTATTTGCCAATTGAAGGGCATAAGGCAGTGTTGCATTGGTAAGTGCAAGGGTAGAAGTATAAGGTACCGCACCGGGCATGTTTGCTACGCAATAATGAACTACACCGTCTACTACGTAAGTTGGCTCTGCATGTGTGGTTGGTTTTGAAGTTTCAAAACAACCGCCTTGATCGATGGCAACGTCAACAATAACAGAACCAGCTTTCATGGTTGGAAGCATGTCTTTGGTAATTAATTTTGGGGCTTTTGCACCGGGAATAAGAACGCCGCCAATAACCAAATCTGCAGTTTTTATTGCTTCTCTAATATTATATTCGTTGCTGTATTGTGTTTGTACATTGGCAGGCATAAAGTCATCAAGTTGTCTTAATCTAGGCAAACTCACGTCCATGATGGTAACACTTGCTCCCATACCAGCAGCCATTTTCGCTGCTTGTGTTCCGACAACACCTCCACCTAAAACAATGACATTAGCTGGTTTAACACCAGGCACACCGCCCAATAATATACCCAACCCACCCATTGGTTTCTCTAAATATTTTGCACCTTCTTGAATACTCATTCTTCCGGCAACTTCACTCATTGGCACCAATAATGGAAGTGCTCTATCTTTTTCAACCGTTTCATATGCCAAACAAACGGCGTTGGTTTTAATCATGGCATGGGTTAATGGCTCGTAAGAAGCGAAGTGGAAATAAGTAAACAACAATTGATTGTCGCGAATGAGTGCATATTCTTGTTCAATTGGCTCTTTCACCTTTACAATCATTTCAGCGATTGCATAAACTTCTTCTATGGTAGGAAGTAATTTAGCTCCATTTTGGATGTATTCTTCGTCTGAGAATCCACTTCCGTTGCCGGCATTAGCCTGTACATACACATTGTGTCCATGTTTTACGAACTCACGTACTCCGGCTGGAGTTACCGCTACGCGGTTTTCATTATTTTTAATTTCTTTAGGTACCCCGATTATCATGATATAAAATTGGGGCAAAGATAAGGGCGAACTATCAATTCACCTTCAAATTGACCCAATCATTTTGTATTTTATGAAAGATCGTTTCTATAAGTTGGGGAGTTTGTATAAATTGAGGTTTTGGATGAATGGGTTGTTCAGATTTTAACCAATTGGAAACAATGAGAGAAAAGTGTATGTCGATTCTAGGAACAACCAAAACACCCATTTTTTCTAAGGCAGCGGCGTTGTATTGTTGTTCATATTGTCCTCGAATTGGAACTACAAGAAGTTTTTTATTCAAAAATAAAGCTTCAGAAGGCGTTTCAAAACCTGCACTGCAAATTACGCCATGGCAATGAATTAAGCTTTGGTTGAATTCATTGTGAGATATTGGAAAAAAGTGCAAGTTCAAATCGGAGTATGGGGTGTCTATTTCTTTTGAAAAGATATGGAACTGCGTTTTGTTTAATCCATAAAAGTACTTTTTAAACTGGATTAAAGCATAATGAGGTAAATAAACACTAATGTGGCCTCTATCTGAGGGGTTTGCTTGCCACAATACATCTTTTATAACTGGTGGAAAAATCCAGTCTTCTGGTTGTTCAAAGTGAAAACCAATGTTTTGTTTTGACTTGCAGTAGTTTTTCAGAATCCATTGTTTCCATTTGCTTTTTTTAGGAGGTTTACTTGTTTCATTGGAGTGGAAACTGGCTTGATGTCCAAAATGGACAAATGGAATTTTTTTAATTTTGCAGGCCAATTGGCTAATAAATTCATAGTCAATTAACACTATATCATAAGATTCAACGGGTATATTTTTTGCATCTTTTACCAATTTTTTCGGGTGAATTTGTTTTAAAATTCGCAATTCATCCAATTTCCCACTTTTTTTATAAAAAAGGCTTAATCCGGAAAAGCGGTATTTTATTTCAAAGGGTAGAGACAATTCGGAATTGCTGCCACTAAGTAATATGTCAACCTCACCATATTGTTTAAGCAGTGGAATAATTTCTTGAGCACGGGAAATATGGCCATTGCCTGTGGCTTGTATGGAATATAGAATTTTCATTTTTAAAGAGCGCTTTGAATCCAAAAAGCAACTTTTTCAGTAAGTACATCTGGGATTTTGGGAGTACTAGGAAATTCGAAATGTTCCTTGGCTTTCATTTGTCTTTGTTCGTATTGATATATGGTCCAGTTGTTCTTTGAGTATTCCAAGCTGGTTAGGTTTTCAATCCAGTCCCCGCTATTTAGATAAGTAACGGTTTTTCCATTTTTTGTAATTTCTTTTTTCTGTGGCTGATGTATATGTCCACAAATAACATAATCAAAGTTTTTTTCCAATGCCAAATCCGCTGCGGTTGCTTCAAAATCCTCAATCCAAGCCACTGCTTTTTTAACGCCATTTTTAATTTGTTTTGAGAAACTGCGCTTTTCTTTGCCCATGGCGGTTAAGATTTTATTTGTCCAATGATTCAACCAAATAAGAAGGTCATATCCTTTTCCTCCAAGTTTTGCAATTATTTTGGCGCTGCCCTGTGTAGTAGCATCGAATACATCACCATGAAAAATCCAGGCTTTGCGGCCATCTAATTCTAGTACAAGTTTGTCATCAAGAATTAAATTGCCTACCTGAATGCCAGAATACTTGCGAAACGCTTCATCATGGTTTCCCGTAATATAATAAACCAAAGTGCCTTGTTCCATTAACGACAATATTTCCCGAATGACTTGCATGTGGGCAGCTGGAAAATACTTTTTCTTGAATTGCCAGATGTCAATAATGTCCCCGTTTAAAACTAAAATTCTGGGCTGAATTGACTTCAGATAATGGACTAACTCTAGGGCATGACAGCCAAATGTGCCCAAATGTATATCGCTTAACACACATACTTCTAAGGAACGTTTCTGTTGACTTTGCATTATAGCATCGAATCAACAAAACAAATATCAACAGAATGAGTATTTAACGTGACAGTTGTGTTAATTGTAGATTGCCTAAAGGTTTCTATGCCAACCGTTTGGTAATATTTTGATTGCATTTAAGAAATGAGATATTATTGATATAATTTCTTTGATATTTTTTGGGGGATGGCTTTCTTGTTTAGCATTACAGAAATGGTTTTATATTGAAAATAACTGTTGCTGGCAAATAAATAACCTTCAAGTGAATTTGTTGTACCCCAAGAATTTTTTACTTTATAATAATAGGTGCCTGATTTTTCTTGGTACAAACCCGTAATGTGCATTCCATGGTCGTCGGTGGTTTTTTGAGAGTCAAAAGCGGCCTGACGAAGGTCTTGAGTAATAATTAATTCTTGACAAGGTGTATTAAATACGGTGCTTATTTTTTCTGCGCCGGCAGAATTGAATTGTTTGGAATCTTCTCCTTTTTTGGTAATTAGGGAGTCGTGAATGGGAACAATGGCCAATCCATCTCTATGTGAAAATCCCTTTTCGCTTACATCCGTTGCCCAAGCAACTGTAAAACCTTCTTTTAATGCTCCATTCACGGTTTCACTTAGTTCGTTAAGGGGGATATTGTAGGCTGTTTGCATGGCCCAATTATCGGGTACTTCAATTGCAAATGGTTTTTTATAGAAGGGATGATGCGTAAAGGAGGTCAAAACAATATAGTCATCGGTATTTATTTCCAATGAAGCTGCAAAGGTTTTAGGATTGTACATTTTGCCATTGTAGTTAAACTCGGTTGGTATTTTCCCTAAATAGGAATCAAGTATACCTTCGAAAGCTGTTTTCCATTCGTTGCCGTATTCTGCATTGGGAACTTTGAGTAAACCATCCAAAAAAGATTTTAAAACCAAAACCAATTCTGTGTGATCGTGGCGTTTTTTATTGTTTATTAATCCACTGTAAACAGATTCTGGAACAATTCCGTATTTGTCTATCATATAAAGAATATCGTGACCTTCTCCACCTTGATCAAACTGGTGTTTCCCATTTAAACGAATATAATTTATGGCTTTTTCGATACAGGCGTTTCTGGCAATAAACATTTCCGATAAGTCAATTTGACCTTTGCCATTTTTGATTAATTCAGATTCTAACAAAGAAAGTGTAGAATAACTCCAACAGGTGGCCGTTTTACATTGGTCTTTTACGTTGGTTTTATCAAGTTCAGCAATTTTTTCAAATTGGTAGCTGCTATTTGGTTTGTTGGTTGTTGTTTGGGCAAATACAGTTGGTAAAATGCATAAACTAAATAGGGTTAAAAATACAGGTTTCACAATTTCAAAGATATGAATTTAACCCAAAATCAGGCAATCTGGTTGTTTTGTTTGAAGGGTTTTCGAATGATGTATAAATTTTTCTTTCGAAAACGATTCACATAATATTTAAATAAGAATAACAACCACTTTGATCGGGTGAAAATAACAAACGAATTTTTAACAGGAATTGCACCTAAAGTGCTTTTAATTTCAGTACCTGTTCTGCCAAGGTTTAAAATAGTTGCTTTCTCAGATATGGCGAAATCAACCAAATCAGACAACATTCTTTGATACAATTTGTAATTGGGGTCTAAGTGTTCATTCATGCCTAAATGCATGGCAAATAAATGTTTACCATCGATGATGCATGTAATAAAACCCACCAATTGATTGTTTAGATAGTATCCGAATACCTTAAAGTTGGGACCAAGGGCTTTGTAATAACAATGCAGTAATTCCGGTAAATTTTTACCTACTGCGACGGTTTTTTTCTGGAGGGATTGGAATAGTAGCGAACCACAAGCAGCAATCCATTCGTTGGGAGGAAGGGTATGAAGTGTTCTTTTTTCGATGGATTTACTGTCTGAAAGAACTTTTTGTGCACGTACCCGGTATTTTGAGCTAAAATCTGCCAAATAATCCTCGTAATTATTCCAATTGGGTCGAATTGGCAGTATCATGAATGGTTCTGCTTCTATGGTTACGGCGTCTGGATATTGTGAATACCCTAAAATATTGGCAACGATGAACTGGCATTTTACAGTTCCTGAATCGAATTGTTCCATTCCTTTTCCGGGTAACAATTGCGGGAAAATCAAACCTGGGGCACAGGCGTTTCCAATTGTGCGAATTATGCCTTTATTACTTATCGCATTAAACGTTTTTAACAGTAAACGATTTATGTGCTTTCCAGTGGGTCTGCTTAACTCCATTGCACTAGTTGGATAAGACTTTCCATTTATTGAAATACCACCGGAATAATTTGGAAAAATGTGAAAAATTGACTTTCCTAAAGATTCATTAATTTCTTGAATAAGGGCATTGTTGTGATTTTCCACTGCTCAAAGGTCTTTCAGATATGCTGAATCACGAATTAAAATCGTTAGATATTACTATTTCATCGTTTATTTTTCATTTTGGGGGATGTATATTTTGTTAAGCCGCAACAGTGTCTATTTTTGTAAATATGTCAATTATTTCAAATAAGTGGTCTTTGGTTGCAATTGCAGTTTTTTCAATTCAATCCTTAAGTGCCCAAAAAGTGGTTAAAGGTTATCCTTTAGTTCAAAGGTTGAATAGTTTTAAAGAAATTACCTTAACAACAGATACTACCAAGTTAAGCGAAGCAGAAAAACGTTGCGTTATGTATCTCATAGAAGCTGCGAAAAGTGCGGATGAGATATTTTGGAAACAAACATACATGGCTAAAAAAGATGCCCTAAAGGGAATTAAAAACGATACTCTAAAGCGTTTTTTGGAGATTAACTATGGGCCTTGGGATCGGTTAAATAACGACAAACCGTTCATGGCAGGTGTAGGCGAAAAACCCAAGGGTGTGAATTATTATCCAGCGGATTTTGATCCCAAAATGGTGACTGAAGACATTAAGGAAAGGGTTTTATCACCGTACACCGTAATTAAAAACTCTCCCAAAGTTCCTGTTGACCCTGGTAAAAATCCCCCAAAAGAAGGAGAAATGATGGCTCCAATGGAAATGTTTCCATTAAAAAATGGGAATATGGTAACTGTTGAAGACTTTGGATTTGCCTATAATAAAGATATGAGAGAGCTCATTGCTTCATTGGAAAAAGCTGCCGATGCCATTGAATCTGAAGATGCCAAATTCGCCCAATTTTTAAGAATGAGGGGGGGTGCAATTATGACCAATAATTTAGTTATGTCGGATATTGACTGGTTAAATTTGAATTCTCATTTGGATATCATTATTGGCCCTATTGAGAATTACGAAGATAAATTAACTGGGCAAAAAACCGCCTTCGAAGCATACGTTTTAGTGAGAGATGTTGAATGGGGTGAAAAATTGAAAAAGTACATTGGATATTTACCGGAGTTGCAAGCGGGATTGCCTGTTGATGCTCCATACAAGCCTGAATTGGCAAAGAATGAAGAATTATCGGGTGTTGATGAAGGTGCAATGGAAATGATTGAAGAGCCTGGTTTTCCACCCATGCCCAAACCGAAATCGGCACTGAGTCAATTGGCTGTTTTTGATGTGGTGTATTATGGTGGGGACTGTAATTCTGGGAGTAAAACCATTGCTGTGAACTTGCCAAATGATGAAACAATTCAAAAGTATTTTGGGACAAGAAGATCGCAGTTGAAAAATGCCATGAAGGCTAAGTTTGACGAAATTGTTATGCCTATTTCAAAGACCTTGATTGTTTCAAATCAACAAGCAAATATAAAGTTCGATGCATTTTTTGCCAATGTCATGTTCCATGAAGTGGCACATGGACTGGGTGTAAAAAACTTGGTTTCTGATGCAAGTAAAACCGTAAGAGAAGCATTGGGCCCTGATTATTCTGCTATTGAAGAGTGTAAAGCAGATGTTTTAGGACTTTATATGGTTACAAAATTGGTTGAAAAGGGCGAATTGTCTGGGAAATTAGATGACTACTATGTTACGTTTGTGGCATCTGTTTTTAGGTCTGTTCGATTTGGAGCTTCAAGTGCCCATGGTAAAGCAAATATGATTACGTTTAACACGCTTTTGAATAAGGGTGCTATATCAAAAGGACCAAAAGGATATTCGGTAAACGTAAATGAAATGAAAAATGTAATCGGCGCATTGGCGGCTGAGTTATTGGTTCTTCAAGGAGATGGCAATACGAAGGGTGTTACAACAATGTTGAGCACACGTGGTGTTGTTACCGAGTATTTGAATGCTGATTTGGCAAAATTGCAAAAAGCAAATATCCCCGTTGATTTAATCTTTAAACAAGGGATGAAAGCAATGGGGTTACAACGTTTAGAGTTAAATAAATAGGAGAAGATATAGATGAAAAAATGGATGTCATTGGGCGGAATTTCTGCCATTATAGTGGTTTTGGTGTTTTGTAGCAACAAGCCGTTTTCGGCTGAAGAGCCATTGCTGAATAGTTTGTTGAATGCACTAAATTCCCAACATTACGCGCCAAAACAATTGAATGATTCATTTTCAAAGTTGGCCTATGAGAATTTGTTTGAAAATATTGATGGCGACAAACAATTTTTTACTGACCAAGACATGAAAAGGTTTAGTAAATACAAAACATCCATCGATGACCAAATTAGCAACGGTAGATTTGATTTTTTCGATACCGTTTGGACAGTGATGATGCGCAGATTGGATGTGATAGAACCTTTGGTAAAAGATGAGTTGAGCAATTCTTTAGATTATTCAAAATCTGTATCGTATGAAGTTAAAGATGAACCCACTAAATATGCCAAAGATTTAGAAGATTTAAAGTGTAATTGGAAAAATTGGGCGAGATACCAAACTGTGGATAGATTGTACCGCAAGATGGATCAGCAGAAGAAAATAAAACCAACAGACAAGGATTCCGTAAAGGTAGAACCTAAACCGTATGATACATTAGAGTTAAAATCAAGAATAGAAACTAAAAAATTTATTGGCGATTGGTTTAAACGTTGGAGAAAAATGGATAGAAAAGAACAATTAACTTTTTATGCCAATACCATCGCCGAAGTTTATGATCCACATACCAATTATTTCCCTCCAGAAGATAAAGCAAATTTCGATATTTCTATGACCGGAAAATTGGAAGGAATAGGCGCAACGTTGTCAGAGAGAGATGGATACGTAAAAGTTGAAAGTATAGTTCCAGGCAGTGCAAGTTACAAACAAGGTGATTTAAAAGCAGGTGACATGATTCTTAAGGTGGCACAAGGCAACAATGAGTTTGTGGACATCGTTGATATGAAACTAGATGATGCCATTCAATTAATACGAGGCAAAAAAGGTACCACAGTTCGGTTAACGGTTAAAAAACCCGATGGTGCCATAAAAATAATTCCAATTGTTAGAGAGCAAGTTGTAATTGAAGAGAGTTATGCCCGCAGTGCATTGGTTAAATTTAAAGATTTGACCTTTGGAGTGATACAATTACCCAGTTTTTATGCCGACTTTTCTGCTCGAGGAAGAGGAAGAAATTGTTCAAGAGATGTTTCAATTGAAATTGAAAAATTGAGGGAATCAAGTGTCGATGGAATCATTTTAGACCTTAGAAACAACGGGGGTGGTAGTTTGGCTGATGCAATAGACATGAGTGGATTGTTCATTAAATCAGGCCCAATTGTTCAGGTTAAACGCCCAAAAGGACAAATTGATGTGGCGGAAGATCCTGATCAGAATATTCAATACAGTGGACCTTTGGTGGTTTTGACAAATAACTATAGTGCATCGGCTTCCGAAATTTTGGCAGCAGCCCTTCAAGACTATGAACGTGCAGTGATTGTTGGAACCAAGAGTACATTTGGCAAAGGAACTGTTCAAACCATGATTCCCCTAGAAGGTGGTAAGTCTGAAGTATTTAAGAGCGGTTTAGGCGAATTGAAAATAACCATACAAAAGTTTTATAGAATAAATGGGGGTACCACTCAATTAATGGGTGTTATTCCAGATGTAATTGTTCCAGACATTTATGACGGAATAAAACGAGGAGAAAAGGAAATGGATTATCATTTGCCATTTGATCAAATTAAACCTGCTCGTTATAACAAACAACGCATTAAAGGCTATGATGAGGCAATAAAACACGGAAGATTATGTGTTAATAATGAATCGTATTTTGAGGCAGTTACCAAAAGGTCTAAACAAATTGCCACCATTCGTAAATCCATGAAGTACAATTTAAAATTGTCTGAATATGAAAAACAAATGGAAGCATTTAATAAGTTGGACAAGGAATTCAAGGATTTTAGTTACAAAACCCGCACAGATTCAGTGTATGCCTTACCTATTGATTTAATGTTGGTAAAAGATGATGCATTAAAGACCACACAAAAAACAACATGGTTGAAAAGGTATGCGAAAGATGCAGAATTGGATATGGCCGCCGAAGTATTGTATAATTGGGCAAAAAAGCCTTAGTTAATCCTTCCAAAGAGATTGGAAAAGAACTCCTGTTAGCACCAAGATCATCACATCTAAAGAGGCTAACAGGAGAATATCTTTATTCACTGAGCTTACAAGTACCGGATTAAATGCCTTTTTTGATGCTTTTATTCCAACCAATAACAAAGGTAAAATAATAGGTAAACTCAATACAGGTGCGAGAAATCCAGCTCCTCCAGCTTTGGTTGCCACTGCTCCTATAAATGTAAATAGACTAGATATTCCGCCGGTTACCAATAAGAGGATTGACAAATAAGTTGTTAAGTGTTCAACGGGTATGCCCATAAACCATCCAAAAAAGAGTAGGTTCACAGTTGTTAAAAACAACATACTAAGCCAACCATAAATCATTTTTGACCACAACATTTCTCCAGGTGATGAAAGTTGGTTCCAATAAATCCACCTATTTTTAGAAACCAAGGTAAAGCTTTTGGCTACGGCATTTAAGGTGCAAAATATGAGTGTTATCCAAAAAAGGCTATTCCAAGCATTTGAGGTGATTTTAGGCTGTGACAACATAGACAACATGGCCATGGTGCCTAATTGCAGGATTGCGGATGCCAATATGCTCGGACGCTTAATATCGAGTGTCCATTCCATTTGAATAAGTACAAATACCTTTTTTATACTGCGCATCTTATTTACCTTCGCGAAGGTAAACCAAAATAATGGTCCCCAAACAAAGGAGTTAAATAGATAAATTATGTTTTCAAAGATATTAATAGCAAATAGAGGTGAAATTGCCATTCGTGTGATGCGCACATGCAGAGAAATGGGAATAAAAACAGTGGCCGTATATAGCGAAGCCGATGTGATGGCGCGTCACGTGCGCTATGCCGATGAGGCTTATTGTATTGGTCCCGCCGCTTCCAGTGAAAGCTATTTGAAAATGGATACCATAATTGAAGTTTGCAATAAAACAGGAGCACAAGCAGTTCATCCAGGTTATGGATTTTTGTCCGAAAATGCAGTTTTTGCGCGCAAATTGCAAGACAATGGAATTGTATTAATTGGTCCAACTCCTGAGGCAATGGAAATAATGGGTAGTAAAATTGCGAGTAAACAGGCTGTCGAGAAATTTGGTGTTCCGTTGGTTCCCGGTATTAATGAGGCTATAGTCGATGCCGATGAAGCTTTGCAAGTGGCAATAGACATAGGCTTTCCTGTATTAATTAAGGCCTCGGCAGGTGGTGGAGGAAAAGGGATGAGAGCAGTGTATCAAAAGGAAGAATTTTTATCGGCATTGGTAGCTGCGCAAAATGAAGCCAGAAGCGCTTTTGGTGACGATAGCGTCTTTATTGAAAAATATGTTGGAAATCCAAGACACATTGAATTTCAAATTATGGCCGATACTTTTGGCAATGTTTGTCATCTGTTCGAACGCGAATGTAGCATACAACGCAGACATCAAAAGTTGGTAGAAGAAGCGCCAAGTGTTGCCTTGACTGAGGAAATTCGTGCTAAAATGGGCGAGGCAGCTGTGAATGTTGCTCGGGCATGTAATTATACTGGGGCTGGAACTGTAGAGTTCTTATTGGGTGACAATGGCAGTTTTTATTTTCTTGAAATGAATACGCGTCTACAAGTAGAACATCCTGTAACAGAAATGATAACCGGATTGGATTTGGTAAAAGAACAATTGAATGTGGCTTTCGGACTTCCGCTTTCATTTAATCAAAATGAATTAACCATAAATGGACATGCTATAGAACTAAGGGTTTGTGCGGAAAATCCATTTCAGCAGTTTTTGCCTAATGTGGGTACCGTGAATACCTATTTGATCCCAGCGGGACCCGGTGTTAGGGTCGATGATTGCATGGAATCGAACATGGAAATTCCCATTTATTACGACAATATGTTGGCCAAGTTGGTGGTTTGGGGGAAAGATAGAAATCAAGCAATTGCCAGAATGAAAAGAGCAATTCAAGAATATATTATTACTGGAATTCAAACTACTTTGCCTTTTGGAGAATTTGTGATGTCTCATCCCAATTTTATTTCGGGGGATATTGATACTCATTTTATACAGAATTTCTACCATCCCGAAAGTGAGTTTGAATCTATTACAGAAGAAGAACTGGCATTGTTGGCAACTGGTGTTGCATTCTTGTTTGAAGAAACAAAATCTCAGCTTCAAAATTCAGTAGGGGAACAAAATAATCAGGCTGAACATTCAGCTTGGCAGACAAACAGAAGGTCTTCAAGATAAATTAAGATGCCGCATGTATTGATTGTGGACGATGTTCATTCCTGTTTGATAGAAGGGCTTCAGGATAATGGTTTTCTGGTGCACTATGAACCAGATATTCGGAGTGAAGATATTGTTTCGTTTATAAATGCCAAGAATATTGAAGGTTTGGTAGTACGCAGTAAATGTTTCATCGGCGAAGTTTTTCTGAAATCGAATTCAAGTCTTAAATGGATTGCCCGGGCTGGGGCTGGAATGGATAATATTGATGAAAAATCGGCCACCGAAAAAGGAATAATCTTACTGAACGCAGGCAATGCCAATTCAAATGCGGTTGCCGAACATACATTGGGCATGATTATTGGGGCATGTCGAAATTTGACAAAATCACACAATGAAGTGATTCAGGGCATTTGGGAAAGAGAAGGAAATCGGGGAGTTGAAATAAGTGGAAAAAAGATAGGAATTATCGGATTTGGGAACATTGGTTCGCTGCTGGCTCAAAAATTAAGTGTTTTGGGTATGCAAGTTTTTGCTTTTGATAAGTATAAGAAGAATTTTGGATACGCCGGTGTAAAAGAAGTGGATTTGCCCTCTTTAATGGAAGAGGTCGAAATTTTAAGCTTACATGTGCCTTTAACAATAGAAACGACCAACATGATTAACGACGAATTTATTGAAGGTATGAAGAAGCCATTTTTGCTCATAAATACAGCGCGTGGACCTGTGGTTAACTACGAATCTGTTCTCAACGGTTTAAATAGTGGAAAAGTTACAGGCTTATTAGGCGATGTTTTTGAAGTAGAGCCACCATCAAAAGGTACGGAAAAACAAACAAAACTATTTCAAGATTTGTGTCATAAAAGAAATGTAATGTTTTCGCCACATGTTGCAGGATGGACGGTAGAAAGTTATCGACGAATTTCTGAGGTATTGTTACATAAGATATTGAAATTGTAGAAGTTGGACATTACTGTGACAAATTTCCAATTTCTATACATAAAAATGAGTGATTTTCCTAGTAAAATAAAGTTGGTAAATCTTAGTTTTTTCGATAAACTTGCCAATTAATGCGTGGAACTTTTTCGCGTTTTATAGAATTAATAGAATACACGAACATATGAAGGATAAATTACTCAGATTAGTATTTACAGCAGCGTTGGGATTGGTGTCCGTTTTTGCACAAGCACAAACCAACTTTGCAGATTTTCGCGTGAAAGCAAGCGATGGAGATGGAAAGCCATTGAGTGGGGTGAACGTTAAAATGTATTTAAATGACATTTTAAAAACATCAGATACCACGGACAGTGATGGAAATGCCTTGTTTCAAACGTTAAACCCGGGAACATACCGTGTTGAACTGTCAAAAACTGGATTTTCTACCCAAAAATATGACGAAATGCAACTAAATGTGGGACTAAATGAGCCCTTGCAAGCTACCATGACAAATCAAATGGGTGCAGTAATCATTACCAAAAAGAGTACTGGTAAAGTCATAAAGCTGGAAAACAATGATGTCACCATGACTGGTGGAGCGGCAATTAATAGCGGTCGAAGAGGCATTGGTGCCATCACAGCAACCAATTCTGCAATTATTGAATCTAGACAAGGTATTTCTGTGAGGGGTACACGTTCAGATGGTAATGGAACATTCATCGACGGGATGAGAACTACAGGTTCCGGTGCAGTTCCTTCATTGGGTGTGGACCAGCTCTCCGTAAATATTGGGGGTATTCCTGCCATGTATGGCGATTTAACAGGTGGTGCGTTTTCTTACACAACCAAAAGCGCTACAGAAAAAACGGTTACCATTTTTGAAGGCATTACTTCTACTTTGTTAGATCCTTATGGGTACAATTCGGTTGAAGGTTTTATATCTGGACCACTTTGGACAAAAGAATATAAAAACGAAGAAGGCAAAACAGAAAAATTGGTAAAATTGGGGTATACACTTAACGGAAACGTAGGGTATTACAACGACCCTGATCCAACCAGAACGGGTGTATATGTTTTAAAAGAAGATAAATTAAAAGAAGTTGAAAACAATCCGTTGGTATTTACACCCAATGGGTTCGTTCACAGCGCATCTTATTTGAAGGAATCAGATTTTGAACGTTTGGCGGCCCGTCCTACATCTGCTCAATATAATGGCAACTTTATTGGTAAATTAGAGTTTAATCCAACGAAATACGTTTCAGTAACTGCATATTCAAGTTATTTTTATGGTGGAGGCCGTAACGCTACGAACTCAATCATGAACTTTAATGACAATGCCCGAACTGACAACCATACCTTTAGGGCTTACTTACAGTTCAAACAAACCTTTAAGGTGAAAAAAGAAAGTACCGTAAAAAGTGCCTTTTATACCATCCGTGCAGAATATCAAAATGCGTTTTCTCAGAGTAGAAGTGCAGAGCATTTGGATAACTATTTTGATTATGGTTATGTTGGAACTTTCCAATCTTACCCTACTCCAGTATTTGCCTATGCAAACTACGATCAACAACAGAATCCAAACAAAGAGCCACGTGTAGTGCGTGATCAAAACGGCAATTATGTTCAATTACGCAACTATTGGGATCAAATAGGATTTTCAGATACATTGTTAACTTTTAATGCAAGTGAATTAAATCCTATTCGTGCCCGTTATACTCAAAATATATACGATTATTACGATAGTCGCGGATTCAGAGTTGCAAGTCCACAAACGATTTTGTTAAGTCAGGGTATGTTGAATGGGTACAATCCGAATCCAGTGTATTCCTTGTGGGCAACCCCAGGAACCATTCCTAACGTTTGGGCTAAATCACAAACTGAAAAATATTCTGTTTTTGCTTTAGGACAAATGCAATACAAACCTAAAACTGTAAACGGAAGAGAAAGACCTCCACACGATTTACAAGCTGGTTTTTATTATGAGCAAAACATTAACCGCGGTTACAATCTAAATGCCAATGGTTTATGGGTGTTAATGGGGCAGTTAATGAACAAACACATTTCCGAATTAGATGTGAATAACCCAATTTTAAGTTATGACGCAAACGGAGTGTTTACAGATACTGTGAGATACAATCGCTTAATAAACTATGGGGAACAGTCTAATTTTGACCGCAATTTCCGCGATAAGTTAATCTCACAAGGTGCCAAAGACGTTTATGGAAATTTGGTGAACGAAAGAACATTTGTGGACATCAACTCATTTAAGCCAGGAGATTTTAACATCAACATGTTCTCAGCAAATGAATTGTTGAACAATGGTAATGGTTATGCCAACTATTTTGGATATGACCATTTAGGTAATAAAGTGAACGGAAAACCAAGTATCAATCAGTTCTTGAACGATCCAAGTAAACGTACCATCGGTGCATTTCAACCCATTTACATAGCGGCTTGGTTGCAAGACCAATTTCAGTTTAAAGATTTGATTTTCCGCTTTGGTCTTCGTATGGAAAGATACGATGCCAACCAAATTGTGTTGAAGGATCCTTACAGTTTATATCCAATTCGCACTGCTGCTGAAGTGAAAAAAATTAATGGTCTAGATGCAGTTCATCCTTCCAACGTTTCAGATGATGCCTACGTGTATGTAAACGACATGCAATCACCTACAAAAATCATTGGTTATAGAGAAGGTGATAAGTGGTACAATGCCGATGGTTCTGAACAAAGAAATCCAGAATTTTTAGCCAACCAAACTACCAACGGTAAAATTGCTCCCTATTTGGTAGATTACAACAAACAAGAAGTAACTGATAAAACCTTTACCGACTATACCCCGGCCATTAATTTATTGCCCCGTATTTGGTTTTCATTCCCATTGGAACCTAAAAAGAAAACTTTCTACGTGAGTTATGATGTGTTGGCACAAAGACCAAATGCCGGTGCATCTTTTGTTTCTGTAGATGACATCTATTTCATGAAATTCCGTCAAGGTTCAACCATAGCAAATGGTTCCTTGGGCTCTCGTCTTAAAACAGATTATGAGGCAGGTTACAAACAAATTATTGGTAAAAAAGAGAATAAAGGTTTAGAGTTAAGTGTTGCGTATTCAGAAATTAGAAATGATTTTGGTTTGTATCAAATCAACCAAGGTTATCCTGTTACTTATACAACCTACAGAAACATCGATTTTGCTACCATAACCAGCTTTAGAGGTAATGTTTACATTCGCGATATTGGTCCCTTAACATTGTCTGCAAGTTATATGTTGCAGTTTGCGGATGGAACAGGTTCGAATATCAATTCACAGGCGGCATTGATTGCCAGCAATCAACCTAATTTGAGAACTGTAATTCCTTTGGGGGATTTGGATATTCGCCACAATATTAAATTGTCTTCTACTTGGGCTTGGGGTGGCGGACGCGATTTAAACCGCAAGAATTTATACAAAGGTCCAATGTTGTTTGGCAAGGAAATATTTAAATTTACAAGCATCAATATCATTGCAAACACCTACAGTGGTGGACCATATACTCCAACAACCCGTGCGGTTCAAATTGGAGCAGTGGATAGAGCCCAAATTAAGGGTGTACCATTTGGAGCGCGTTTGCCTTGGCAGTATAACTTCGATTTAAACTTTACCAAAGGATTCGAGTTGACCCGAAGTGGTGCAAAAAACCCTATTCAATTTAGTGTTTTCTTGTGGGTGAACAATGTGTTAAATACATGGAATGTATTGGGTGTATTCCCATTCACAGGACAGCCCAACGACGATGGATTCTTGAATTCACAAAATGGGCAACTTCTTGTTAAAACGCAGGTGGATGCTCAAAGTTATACCGATTTATATCGCTTGTTTTTAAATTCTCAAACTGGCAACTGGAATGCTCCAAGAACCATCCGTTTGGGAGTGCGTTTTAATTTAAATTAATTTAGAAAGGATTAGTAATGAACATGAAAAGAACCGGACTTATATTGCTAGGATTAAGCATTGTCCAAATCGCTTTTTCTCGCCCAGTTGAAAATATCAAAGGGGTAGGAAAGAAAATTATTACAAAAAGAGCGGGTGCTTTCGCAAATACTTGTGATCCAGCTTCAGCTTCTGTGGATTTGGACATCAACAACGTGCGCACCAAGTTGCTCAATGGGGGTGATATGTGGTGGGATTTGAACAATCCCAAATACGAAATACCCAAGATTAGTGATCCAAATGCAGTAAGAAAACATTCTCTGTTTGCTGGAGCTATTTGGATTGGCGGAAAAGACAATGGAGGGAATCTTAAATTGGCTGCCATGACATACCGACAGTTTGGATCTGATTTTTGGCCTGGGCCTTTGGACACAACCACTGCGGCAACAGATCCTTTGCGTTGTAAATCTTATGACCGCATGTGGAAGGTTACACGCGATGAATTGGAAGAGTTTGAAAATTCAAAATATTTAACACAAAGTGCGGGTATTCGAGATTGGCCAGGTGGAACAGACCGTGCTGTTAAAATTGGTGCAGAAGCGGCTTATTTGGCTCCCTATAAGGAAGTTGTTCAAGACATGGTTTACAATCCTTTTGATGGAGAACATCCTGTTCTAGATGAACGCAGACCCAATGCAGACAATGGCGTGGATAAACAACCCGACATGTTTATTTGGTGGGTTTATAATGATAAGGGAAATATTCATACTGAATCAACTGGTCAACCCATTGGTGTGGAATGTCAAACCACAGCATTTGCGTTTGCTACAAATGATGAGGTGAACAATATGACCTTTTATTCTACCAAAATTATCAACCGTGGTTTTACCACCTTGAACGATTGTTATATGGGACAGTGGGTAGATGCCGATTTAGGTAACTATGCCGATGATTACGTGGGATGTGATGTGGGTAGAAGTTTGGGTTTCTGTTACAATGGCGACGACGACGACGAAGGAGTATTAGGTTATGGATTGAATCCACCAACAATTGGTGTGGATTATTTTGAAGGTCCTACAGATACTGCGGGCAATCAAATGGGATTGAGTCACTTTATGTATTACAATAACAACTCTGATCCTATTCAAGGGAATCCAGATAGAGCCAATCCAAATAGCTTTTATAACTTCTTAAGAGGTAAATGGAAAGGTGGTCAGAATGTAACATGGGGCGGAAACGGTTTTGGTGGTGCACGTACAACCAACTATATGTTCCCCGGTTGCACAGATCCGGCTTTTGCAGGTGAATGCTGGGATGAAAAATCTGCAGGAAATCCGCCTGCCGATAGACGTTTCATACAATCAACAGGTCCTTTTGTTTTAAAACCGGGACAAATCCAACGCATCACTGTTGGGGTAGTTTGGGCTAAAACAACCTCGGGTGGTGCACAGGGGTCTTTGAATTTATTGAAATTGGCTTCAGATAAGGCACAAACCTTGTTTAACAACAATTTTAAAATATTGGATGGACCAGATGCACCAGATATCGAGATTCAAGAATTGAACCAAGAATTGGTATTGAAATTTTTGAATACCAATTCAACCAAAGTAGAAAATTATACCGAAAAATATAAAGATGCGAACAACCGTGAGTTGACGTATAAGTTTGAGGGTTATGTCGTGTACCAATTGAAAGATGGAACAGTGAATACAGGTGATTTGGATAATATAGATAAAGCACGTTTGTTGTTCCAATGTGACGTTGAAAATAAGCGTGGACAAATCATCAATCGTGTTTTTGATCCTAAACTGTCTCAACTTATTCCAGTTGAAAAGGTGGATGGAGCAGACAATGGAATTCAACATACGTTTAGCATCAAAAATGATTTGTTTGCTACTTCTTCTAATACTTCGCTCATAGATTTTAAAAATTATTATTATATGGTTTTGAGTTATGCCATTTTATCGGATGATTCATTGCAAACAGATCCAAATCAGTTTTTGGCTGGTAGAAGAAATATAGGTGTTTACAGAGCCACTCCACACAAAACGGAACCTGAAAACTTTGGTACGGAATTACAATCGGTGTATGGAAGCGGTCCAAGTTTAACCCGTATTTCTGGTAGAGGAAATGGCGGGATGTCCTTGGAATTTACAGAAGAAACAGTGAAAGAAATCCTTTCAAACAATGTGGTTCTATTTCCTAAATATATTAACGGTGCTGGTCCAGTTAAAATAAAAGTGGTGGACCCATTGAAAGTGCCAAAAGCCAAATTTGAATTTTTCGTAAAAGAGAGAACGGCATCAAATTTCACAGCCTTAAGGGATTCAATGACATCAAATGCGGATTGGATTTTAGTTAAAAAAGGCGAAAATGGCAATGATACTATATTCTCAGATACCACATTGAAGCAACGTTTTGAAAGCGTACAAGGAAGGAGAAGTCTATATAATGCTACGAAAGAAACATTGGCCGATTGGGGATTAAGTATTGAGGTAAATCAAGTATTTAATCCTGGTGAAAATGCCGCTGCAGACCCTTCAAATGGTGTGCTTGACTGGAATGTAGAATGGGAGGACAATGGCAGACAATGGTTAACTGCAGTTGTAGACAATGATGCTCAAAGTACTGCAACATCGGGTAGTATTTGGTTAAATTGGATTCGTGCTGGAAATAATGGTAGAGGTGTTAGCCCATTGGATGGTTATATTCATGACTTTTTCCAAAGCGACGGAACAACGCCATTGGATCCAGGTCAGGCATTTGAACGTATTTGGAATGGTCGAATTGCGCCTTACGGATTAACCGCTCGTGAAAAATACAGTTCAGTAGCTGGCAGAAACACATTTGGTTTTGCATGGTCAGGCAATACGTCTTGGTTGCAGAATCCTTTGGCTGAAATCCACTCTTTTGAATTGGTTATTACCAAGGATAAATCAAAATGGACCCGTTGTCCTGTTCTTGAAATGGGTGATGATGAAGTGAAAAACTCTACTGAAGGCCAAATGGCTAAATTCAATATGCGTTTGGCTACCTCAAAAGATAAAGATGGAAACGACATTCCTGGCAGCCAAGGTTTGAGCTATTTCCCCGGTTATGTTATCAATTTGGAAACCGGTGAACGCATGAACATTGCATTTAGTGAAGACAGTTATTTGGGTGGCGAAAATGGTCGTGATATGATTTGGAATCCAACAGATGTAGTTATCAACGACAATGGAAATTATCCAGCCATAGGTGGAAAACACTTCTTATATATTTTTGGAAGTGGTAAAGGTGGTATAACCCGCAACATACAAGGGGAAAGATATATGGGCGAAAGCGAAGCTAGTTTTGATAGATTCAAAAAAGGATTGCAATCAACCACTCCAGGTGGGGCACCTGCGAATCTTGAAAAAATTAGAATGATGTCTCAAGTAACATGGGTTATACCAACCTACTTGGCTTCTGGTTATTCCATGAAAAATGGTATTCCTCCAACAGATGTTAAAATCAAAGTACGTGTGCGTAAAGCCTATACAAACTTTGAAACAGGTGATGACAGAAATGCCGTTAAAGATGGAAGTGGAAATGTTCGCTATAGTTTGCCAATGTATGAGTTTGACGGAGCGGAAATTGCACCAAAAATTGGAAATGACATTGAAACCAAAAACTTGGATCTGGTGAATGTTGTTCCCAATCCTTATCGTGGGTACAGTAAATACGAAAATAGCCCTATCGATTCTAGGGTGAAAATCACCAACCTACCACCAGATTGTACCATTACAATCTTTGATATGGCTGGTAACCTTATTCGTAAGATCAATAAATCGGATGAGTTCACTTATTATGAGTGGGATTTGAAGAATAACAGCAACGTTCCAATTGCGAGTGGTTTGTATTTGATACACGTTAAAGCACCAAATTTGGGAGAAAAAGTTGTTCGTTGGTACGGTATTATGCACGCAGTAGATTTAGACACCTATTAATTTTATGCTGATGAAAAAAGTTTTTAAAAATATAAAAATTGCAAGCTTGGGTTTATTGCTTCTAGGCACGAACATGGCTTATGCTGGAAACCCTGAAAGACAAGGTCAAGCAGGGGTGGCTCAATTGACCATAAATGGTTGGGGTCGTTCAAGTGGATTTGGTTGGGCAAGTGGAGGTAGAGTTACAGGTGCCGAAGCAATGTTTATGAATGTTGGTGGATTAGACCGCATGGAAAATAAGACTGAACTAGTTTTTGCCCGTACAGAATGGTTAATGGGTTCTGGAATTGGAATCAACAATTTGGGTTTCGGAATAAAAATGGGTGAAGATGGTTCCGCTGGTACCTTGGGTGTGCAAGTAATGCAATTTGGTATTGATCCAATTGAAATTACTACTGAAGAGAATCCTTACGGTGGTATTGGAACTTATAGAGTTAACATGACCAACATCGGCGTTTCTTACAGTAAGAGTTTCAGTAATAGCATTTCTGCAGGTGTAACTGCCCGCTTGGTTTCAGAAGGCATTCCGGATGCAAGTACTTCAGGTTTTGCGCTTGATGCCGGGGTTCAATACACCACTACATTGTTGCCAACTGCCAATAAATTGAAAAGAAATGACTTTAAGTTTGGAATTTCAATGAAAAATATTGGTCCAGATTTGTCCTATTCTGGCGATGGCTTAAGTTATAAAGCCTTAATTCAGAATGGTACTTATGAGAAAACGATTCAAGTAAAAACAGACGTAGTTAAGTTGCCCGCATTGTTAAATATTGCCGCTTCTTATGATTTTAGATTGGATTCTGATCCCAACCAGTACGACAATAAATTGACGGTAGGTTTTGGTTTTACGAACCATTCTTTTAGCGCAAACCAAACGACACTCTCAGTGGAATACGATTATAAGAAAATGTTGAGTATACGCGGTGGTTACTGTTATCAAGATGGAATCCTTTCAGAAGACACAAGAACATCAGCGTTTACTGGGCCTTTCGCTGGAATTAGTTACGACTGGCACGTGAATGATGAGAATTTAGTGTCGTTGGATTATAGCTACAGAGCGACAAATCCATTTAATGGAGTTCATTCTTTTGGGATTCGTATCGGATTAGGTAAAGCAGAATAAGAATTTTATTATATTTGTAAATTGGTTGCATCAATACTTCAATTGGTGCAACTTTTTTTTTAACATTTTAACCATTTAAACAGGAAGGAAAATTTTATGAGTGATTTACAGTATTTTACTCAAGAAGGCTTAGATGCCATCAAAGCAGAGCTAAGTGAATTGAAACACATAGAGAGACCAAAAATCATTCAAGCCATTGCAGAAGCAAGGGACAAAGGGGATTTAAGCGAAAATGCAGAATATGATGCTGCCAAAGAAGCCCAAGGTCATTTGGAAGACAAAATTGCACAGATAGAAAATCTAATAGCAAATTCTAGAGTGATTGACAGCTCTATGCTAAACACCGAAAAAGTGTGTATTTTATGTAAAGTAAAAGTTCAAAATCACAACGTTGGTAAGGAAGCAGTGTATCAGTTGGTATCAGAAAAAGAAGCCAATATCAAGGAAAATAGGATTTCAGTTAAAAGTGCCATAGGCAGCGGCTTACTTGGAAAAGCCAAAGGCGATGTGGTAGAAATTCAAGTGCCCGCTGGTATTGTTAAATTAGAAGTTTTAGATATTTTTATATAATCTTATGGCTACCATCTTCACTAAAATTATCAATGGCGAAATTCCTTGTCATAAAATTTTCGAAGATGAAAATCATTTGGCATTTTTAGATATTCAACCCCTCGCTATGGGACATGTGTTGTGCATACCTAAGCGGGAGGTTGATTATATTTTTGATTTAAGCCCCAAAGAAACGGCTGAATTATGGCAATTTACTCAGCCCATTGCCAAGGCCATTCAAGCCGCCATCCTTTGTAAAAAAGTAGGAATTGCCGTAATTGGTCTTGAAGTTCCACACGCGCATATACACTTGGTCCCTTTGCAAAATGTCGGAGATATTAACTTCTCCAAAGCAAAGTTGACCCCAACAACTGAAGAATTAACCGAAGTAGCCGAGAAAATCCGAAACGCCCTTCTTTAAAGCCGGTTGATTCGTTAGGTCTTCTTTACGAGACCCCAAAACTCGAAGAAATAAGCACTTTAATAAAGAAAGCATATCTCATTGATATGGTGACCGAATTGAATTGTGTGAAACTCCTGATTCCAAAGTGATTTGTTTAGTATTAGATTTTCTAGTGCATATTCTGGGTTATACAACCTTGTTTCCCTTATTTTTGCTATTATGTATCCTGAATTGATAAATATTGGGGGCTTTTCTATATACAGTTACGGATTCTGCATCATGTTTGGTGTGTTTTTAGGGTTCTTGTATTTGTATAGGCATAGGGCAAAGTTCATTCCGAATTCTGATAAAATCAGTGGATTAATGTTGCTTTGTTTTGTTAGTGTTTTTGTGGGTGGTAAAGTCTTTTATTTTCTTGAAAGACCTGGGTATTACATTGAGAATCCATCGTCTTTTTTTGAAAACATCGGACAGGGTTTTGTGTTTTATGGGTCCTTTTTATTTACCATTCCCGCTTTAATTTGGTGGTTGCGGAAGAATAAATATCCACTTTTGTATTCCTTTGATTTTATAGGTATTGCAGGAGCATTGGTGCATGGTTTTGGTAAGATAGGCTGTTTTCTAGCTGGATGTTGCCACGGTAAAGTATGTTCTCCAAAATGGGGTGTTGTTTTCAATCATCCAAAAACAGTTGCGAATCCAACTGGCGTGCCACTTTATCCAGTTCAATTGTGGGATGCCTTAATGATATTGAGCATAGTACTCATCATGATTTTTTACCGCAGTAGAAAGAAGTTTGATGGCGAGTTATTCTTGATTTATACATTGTTATATGCAATTGGTCGTTTTGTGACTGAAAATTATCGTGGAGATGATGCAAGGGGTTTTCTATTCAATGGGGCAATAACACATAGCCAACTCATTGCACTCTTACTTATTATTGCCGCGGGTATTTTGTATGTTTTGGGATGGAAATCTAAAAGAAAGGTTGTATTTCCTTGAAATTTTCAGACATTGTAGGACAAGAATTGTTAAAACATCGCTTGGCAAATGGTGTTTTGTCGGGTAGAATTCCACATGCTCAGTTGTTTATTGGACAGTTGGGTTTTGGGGGATTGGCTTTGGCTTTGGCCTATGCTCAATTTGCGAATTGTACAAATAAAATGGGTGAAGAATGTTGCGGAGAATGCAATTCTTGCAGAAAGATGCAAACATTTACTCACCCCGATTTGCATTTTGTGTTCCCATTTCCGGCAGATAAATCTAAATTGTCGACGGATTTAATGGAACCATGGCGAAAAGCATTAAATCATAATCCTTATATGACTTACAGTGATTGGATGCGTGCGTTAGATGCAGAGAAGAAACAGGGTAATATTCCCATCTCTGAAGTGAGGGACATTTTTAGACGCTTGTCTTTAAAATCTTTTGAGGCAGAGTATAAAATAATGGTATTGTGGTTGCCCGAGTACTTAGGACAAAGTGGAAATGCGTTGTTAAAATTAATTGAAGAACCACCAGAGAAGACTTTGTTTTTGTTGGTTTGTGAAAATGTTGAGCGCGTTCTGGCCACCATAATTTCGCGTACACAACCGGTGCGCATTCCCCCAATAGGAACAACTGAACTCACACACTATTTAACTGAAATAATGCAGGTAGCGCCCAATGATGCACAGCGCATTTCAGTTATGTCGCATGGTAGTTTTCGTTTGGCCCAAGAATTATTAACCGAAGCTGAAAGTCCATACTTTGAGCAATGGCGCAATTGGATGGCATTGTGTTATACGCGCAAAATTGGGGAAGCCACAGTCTGGGCCGACAATATGGCAGCAAATGGGAAAGAAATGTTAAAAGGATTCTTTTTATATGGTTTGGAAATTTTGAGAGGGGTTTTAGTGAGCGGATATGTTGCTGAATTAAACACCTGGACAGGCAAAGAGAAAGAGTTTATTGAGCGTTTTAGCCAGTTGGAAATACCCTCTGAGAACATTGAAAAAATGGTAACCGCCATTGAAACATCGCTCATGCATATAGAGCGAAATGCAAATGTTAAAGTGGTTCTGACGGATTTGTCATTTGTGATGACAAGAAATTTAAAAAAATAGTATTTTGTTGGGCAACCATTTTAAACCAAAAACAATCTTGCTATAAATCCGCGAGATGGAATTACAGAATGGCAATAGAAAACCATACCAACGAGAGGGAACTTGTAGAGAATTGCGTAAAAGGAGTGAAGTCCGCACAAGAAGCATTTTACCTACAGTTTTCTGGTGTTTTGTTTGCAATCTGTCTTCGATATTCAACGGACAATGAAATGGCCCAAGATATGTTTCAAGATTCAATGATAAAAATATTCCAAAAGCTTCGAGATTTTCGATTTGAAGGTTCTTTGGAAGGTTGGCTTAAAAGAGTCTGTGTAAACCATTGTTTGGATTCTCTTAAACGGAGTAAAGCAAAATTTAATGAATCTATCGATGAAGCCCATTCGAATATAGAGTCTGAATTCAAAACCGATTCACAGATTCAAATGAATCAACTAATGGACTTGCTTCAAAGATTGCCTGTCGGATACAGAACAGTATTCAACCTCTACGCCATTGAAGGATACACGCACAATGAAATAGGAGTTTTATTGGGGATATCTGAAAGTACAAGTAAAACGCAGCTTTTTAAAGCAAGAAAATGGTTACAACAATATTTAAATCATGGGTAATCCAAATGAATCAAATATAGACAACTTGTTCAGAAATGAATTGGGTAAGGCATCGGTGCAACCCCCAGCTCAACTATGGGCAAATGTTTCCAGTCAAGTTGGGACCCATTCTGCTGCTGCACAAACTGTTGCAGTGAAAGCTACTGTTAGTTCAGTTAAAATATTGTCTTGGATAGCCGCTTCGGTCGTTTCCATAGCTGCAGGAGTTGTAGTTTACAATCATTTGGGAGAAAAAAACATCCCCCAAAAAACAAAAGAAACGACTCTTTCTAACCCAAGTCAGAATATTTCAGAAAAAGCACAGTTGACATCCCCCAAAACTGAAAAAGCCGAAGGAATAAAGTTTGCTAAACCAGCACCACCGCTGCCTGATTTTTCAAGAAGTGTGTTTTTCAGAAGTTTGCCGAATGACAATGTTGAATCTCAAGGACAAATGGGTAAAGTTTTATCAGACGAATACGTAAAAGTTAATACTGAAAATCAAGGAGTAAATAACCAGATTAAGGATAACGAAGTCTCCCCAATATTTGCGAATTCTGCGAAAAATAATTCGATAAAATGCCGCGGTTATTACGAAAAAACAATAACCCAACCTGCAGAAAATGCAGTTGAAATTGGAATAAGCGGCTTAAAAGGAGAATACACTGTAGACTTCGGAAATGGTAAAACTATGAAGAGTTCGGGTGAAATGTTAACCTTTAAGTGTGAGTATTATGTAAGATCTGCGCAATATTTCAATGTGAAAATTGGAGCAAAAATGGATGGGCTTTGCAATGATTCCCAAATGGTGAAGGTTTTTGTTCGCCCTAATGAAGATGAAAGTCAAACCTTAATTCCCACAGTCTTTACTCCAAATGGAGACGGCAAGAACGATTCATTTTTTGTTCGGATTATACGTCCAGAGAAATTCGAACTGGTTGTGATTGATTTAAAGGGTTCTATTGTTTTTAAAACCAATGAATTAAATCACAAGTGGGACGGTAAATACCAAGGGGTAATGTGTAAGGAGGGTGTGTACAGTGCAATTATTCGAAGCCAGTATTCAGGAGAAAATAAAGAAAATATTCAAAGAGTTAAAGTGAATTTAATGTATAATAACAACGATTAACTTAAGCAAAATAGTAAGAAAAGAAATTAAAATTATGAAACAGTTAGATAAATATCAAAAAATCCTCAGGCCAAATGCTTTGGCTTTATGGAGTAAATCGCCTATTTTTGAAATTTTACAACCCAAATTAGAAAATATGAAAGGATTGTCCTTGTTAATGAAAGGTTTAATGGTGGTGCTTTTTACCACTGTTTTTTCGGTGAATGATGTATTGGCGCAGACTTGTGTGATTACGTATGACGGTTCTGCCTGTGTGGGTGTTCCTATTCGTTTTACGGGTTCTGCCTCTGGTACCGGACACGAATGGACCTTTACAGATGGTGGAGTAGACAACAAAACCAGTGGTACAGTAAATGTAAACTTTGCCTTTAAAACGGCGGGTACAAATAAAGTAACCTACATTACAACAGTAAATGGAACTAAGTGTACGGCAACTTTAAACATTACAATCAAAGAGAAACCAGAAATTAAATTAAACATTATTACATTAGACAGTCAATGTTTTTTGAACAACCTGTTTTGTTTTACAGACAGCACCAAAAATAAGAATGGCGCAAAGATTGTAAATACCAAATATGTTGTTTCTGATGGTCAGTTGTTTGAATATGATTTTCCACCATCAGTGATGCCAAATCAATTGTGTTTTTCAATTCAAGACGTAAGAGGTGGTTCATTTGACTTATATACTGAAACAGTAGACGAAAATGGTTGTGTAGATACCATGAACTGGAAAGGTGCTGTATTTGTTCGCGAAAAAATTGGTGCGGCATTTACAAGTAACAAACCAGTACAATGTGATAGTGTACAAGCCAAAATTAAAAATGTTAGTAGAATTAGCCAAAGTGCAGTGAAAAGCATTATTTGGTATTGGGGGGATGGTTCAACAAGTACCGAATGGGGTCCAGATATTAACAAATGGTTTTATGGACAAGGTGTTTATGATTCCAAAATGATTATAGAAACCTATGATGGATGTAAAGATTCATTTAAAATGTCAGCGACTGCTACTGTATTCCAGTCTAAAGCTCGAATAATAACCGATAAAGATTCTACTTGTATTTCTGCACCCGAAATTAAATTCTCTGTAAATGTGGTACCATCAGGTGCTTCTGGATTGTTGTGGAATTTTGGTGACCCGAATTCTGGTCCACAAAACACTAATGTCAGAACATGGTCTCCTGCTCACTCATTTACAGGCTTAGGCCCATTTTTGATTCGTTTGTCTTATACGCATCCAATTTGTGGTCCACAAGAGGCATACGATACAATTATTATATTGGGACCCTCTTCAGGCATTGAAGCGGCCTTCCAAAGAGTGCCAGATTGGCAAGTTTTCCAGTGTCCAAAGGACATCATGGATACGGTATTCTTTACCCGAAATTTATCAACTTTTTACCATAACGACCACGATTATACCGACGACGATAGTACGTTCTACAAAGCTGGGGGTTCTGCATTGGGTCATAATTTCCAAAAGGCACCAAATGGTAAACCCATTCAAATTTGGCAAAAGCCTTTGCGCAATGAAAAGAATCTCAATGGAACATCAACTGTTTATGCAGGCGGAACCATTGCACCAGGTGGCGGAAATGATGCATTAAAACGTGAACGCGTTTGTGCCACTCGACTATGGGATTTTGGCGATAATTTTGGTTCGAAATGTACGACGGATATTACACGAAACAAGAATATAAATGTAAACTGTGCGTTTTCTCATGATTCCACACCTTTTCACTATTATAAGTCATGGGATTTGGTGTTGTTATCTGATTTCAAGAGTGCTCCAATGGAAGATGCAATCTTTATAGACAGCAACGGTTTATGTAAAAGAGTAAATATTTTCCCTGATACATTTTTCTATATTTTTTATGATACAATCGTTACCATTCCTCAAACGGCTGCGGATAGTGCTGATTATTTAGCCAGTGGAATAAAAGGAATTGCTTCATACAAAAAAGAGAAGGTGTTTAAAGGAAAGGGTGAACGCTTCATGGAAGACTTTGTGATAATGAGACTTCGCGCCGGTGACACTGCATGGGTGAGTCCTGTAGGGGGATCTGGTTATTCTCGATTAATTGGTCCAAGGGATACATTGCTAAGACCAAAACAAACTGTTCAATTGCGTTCTGATGGAGATTGGGCTGAATTTTTATATACTGTGCATTTAAAGAGAGATACTTTACCTAAAGCTGTATATGGAATACGCACGGCTAAAGGCGAAAAACCGAATATTATTGATTCATTTAAACGCATTCCTCAAGGAAAAATGGGCTTTGATTATTTTATTAATTATAACAGATGGAGACAATTGTACTATGCAAGAATTCCAGCATGTAACAATGTGAAATTAACACACAAAGATACTTGTCACCCATTGAAATGCGAAAGTGAAGCAATTAAACAACTTTCTATGCTACACGCCAATGCGGGTGGTGTTGGAAGTGGATTGATTAAAGACGCGGTAGAATGTTTGGGTTCTCAAAATCCATCCTATGGTGTTACATTTATATTGAGTGATTTGAAACCGGGATGTACTTTCACCGATGTTCAAATAAATTATGATACTTTTTGTGATCCGAATGCATGGGTAGGTTTGGCTGGATTGTCTCCAGGAGGCAGACCTTTGAATCCTCCATTGCCATTCTGGAATACAGGTTACCAATTGGCAGGAAATCCTCCAAGTAGATATTCTCAAACGTATAGCCCATCTGCAGTGTGTAATACAGCAACAGGTTGCGTTACCGTAGGTATCATTGTTGGTAATGGTATTGCTAAACCAGGTGGGAATAACGCTAAGCGTCCATTGTGTCAAGATACTCAGTACTACGATCGATTTGCTTGTTTCCCATTAATAGATACAGATTTTGAAATTGTAACACCTTTGAAAAATGCATTGGGTGATTATAAAATTTGTAAGTGGGATGAAATTATAGCAAGACCGATTAAAAATAATAAAACCAAAATTCGTGATTTGAAATCATTGCGTTGGTTGTTGCAAACCGGTGATGCTGCGCCAACTTGGTCTAGAAGCTGGAATACCTACATACAAGAAGATTATTTCCACTACCAAGATAAGGTTCCTGGAAAAAATCCAAAATACTTATACAACTATATGGTTCAAACCCGTGGTTCTGAAACGCCACGTCAGTTGGATTGCTCAGACGAGTGGTCTGATGGTACCTCTAAGCGTTTTGACGGTCCAGATACTTTATTCACTGCTGAAATAAGAGATTATACAATTGGTGCAGACGTTTCTGCTGTTTGGGATAGAATCAAAGGTCGTTTAGAAGCACGTGGATTTGATCCATTTGCAGTGCCCGATACCACCATAGCAAAAATGATTTGGAATAACAAGGGAGTAATTGGATCTCCAAGTTCTGGTGCTTATGGTTGTATTGATACCGCAGGTTTTGGTAAAGACATTAAATTCTACTTTATACCAAACCCAGATTCTACTACTGTTTTACACCATAGAGATTCTACCATTATACCTTTAGATTCTTGGGTTAACCCATTAACTAAACAAAAAATAGCCGCTTACAGATTTGTTCCACGTTGGTCTGGTTTTCATATTTTGAGTTTGAGTATGACATCTTCAAACGGTAAATGTGATAAAGTAGGTGCATTCCCAATTATAGTTGGTTTTGCCATGGGCTTAAAAATCGCCGATACATTGGTTTGTCAAGATCAAGGAAGCACGTTAAAAGTAGCTCCGGATTATCGTTATTGGTCAACCGATCCACAAAATATGGGTCAATTCGACTGGAACTACTATTGGAATGCTGATCCAACTCAAAATCCAACACAATACGATTATTGGAAGGATGCAGCGCGTATTGCAGCTAGAAATCAAGGAGATACAAATAAAGAGTTCCGTACCCGTTGGGATTGGAGTAAAGCCGATGATGACATAAATGATCCTCAAACTATATTTGGTGGTTCACCTTATGGAGGGGCCGGTTCTGGAACTACAAATAATCCTTGGGTACAATTGGGTGGTGGTAGCACAATTTATTACACCAACGATTCAGGAGTATATACCTTTAGAAATATTGCAGGTGACTCTACTGGTTGCCAAGATACCATTACTAAGCGCGTGTTTATCTCACGTTTAGATGTGAAATTTGACTTGAACCTCGAAGTGCCAAGTTGTAACTCCATCATTGAGTTCTTTGACTCTTCATTATTACATGATCCTTGTAATTGGGCAATTAAAAACTGTAATGGTCCTAGCCCAGTGACCTGCGATTTCGTAAATAAATGGTTTATTAATTGGGGTGATGGTTTAGACAACTATTACGAAAGAAATGCTTCAAATTTACCTGGATTACCTCCTCGTATTGCACACAAATACACCCGCAATGGCTGGTTCCAGATTAAATATCGTTTGACCACCAAATTGGGTTGTGAAGATACATTTAGTCGTTGGTTAAAGATTCCTGGCCCACGTCCATCTTTCGAATTCACAACCAAAGCAGGAAACTTTGTTACCATTTGCGCAGGTGATAGCATTGAATTTACAAACACAACCGACAGTGCTGGTCCTCAGTCTGATTGGACTTGGTACTTCGGAGATGGTGAAATTTTTAATTCTAGCACCAAACAGTTCTATCATGCTTACAAGAATCCAGGAGTATACCGCATTTTCTTGGAACAATATGATAGTTTGATTGTGCCTCCGAATATTCGTAAATTCTGTCCAGCAATCTTCCCTGATACACCTTTCCAAGCTGCATTCACTGTATTGGTATTGCCACGTGATTCAGTTAGAGGGTTGGTTTTGAGACCAAGTATTTGCCCAGGTGATAGCAACATATTCATTGATAGCTCAGATGCAATTTTGAAAGTATATAAATGGAAATTTGAACACTATAGCAGTGCATTGGGTCAATGGGTAACAGACACCGCAACCACTACAAACAGGCGTTATGCGAAGATGTTTAGTGATCCAGGTGTTTATCGTGTGACGCATTATGCAGAATATAATCCTTCACATCCTAGACCTTGGTGTCCTACAGATTTGAAAACTATGAATTTCACAGTGGATTCAGTGGTTTCTGATTTTGACATCGATTCTTCAAACAAACCGGACTTTAATTTTACCCGTACTGATCTAAATGGCGTAGAATGGCGTTGGGGCTTTGGTCACCAATATGATATCACCAAGAACCAACCTCGTACCTTTATTGAAAATCTGAAATCAACCGATAGAATTGTTAAATGGTCTTACGATAGTTCTAATGTGTATTGGGTTTGTTTAATTACCAAAAACTCAACTGGTTGTGAAGACACCATCTGTAAGAAGGTAACCGTAGACTTGTTTGTTTATTTGGCAAACGTCTTTACCCCTGGTAATGGTGACAATAAAAACGATGACTTTAGAGTGCCAATTCAAGGTCAAGACATCTTCGAAATTAGAATCTTTAACCGTTGGGGTGAAAGAGTCTTCTTCTCTGAAGATCCGAAAGTTAGATGGAATGGTAAAATCAATAATGATGGACCAGAAGCACCTTCAGGAACATACTTCTATCAATTAGAATATAGATTTAAAGGAAAAGAGAAAGTGAATCGTGTGAATGGTTCAGTGAACTTGATTCGTCCTAACTAATAGAGATTCATACAAAATAAAAAGAGGGGCTGCCAAGTATGGTAGCCCCTCTTTTATGGGTTTTATTGAGGATATTTTACCAAAATAGCCGTTAGATTGCTCATGCCAATTTGTATTTTGACAGAGTATTTTTACTAAGGAAAGTCGATGTATACTAGTCGTAAATAGCAATATCGAAGTAGTTTAATTTGAATTTATGGTTTAAAATAGAAGAGGCTACCCCAATAGGTAGCCTCTTCTTGTAAGCGTTTTATTGATTTTAATTTACCCGAATGGACATTGGCTTGTTTCGTTAAATTTCACGAAGTCGAAACTCTAAACTGCCATTTTAGATTTAACTAAGCCCCGTGATTTTTCCATTTACAACATCCATTCCCAATGCGGAAGGCTCTTTAGGTAAACCAGGCATGCGCATGATGTCACCGGCAACGGCTACAACAAATTCTGCACCTGCATTGATAATAAGTTGGTCTATGCGAATGGTGAAGTCTTTTTCAATACCCACTTTTTTCGCATTGTCTGAAAAAGAAAATTGTGTTTTTGCTATGCAAACGGGCCATTTGTCTGCACCCATTTCCTGAATTTGCTTCAATGCGGTTTTGGCACCTTCTCCCAATATGATGTTTTTTCCACCGTAAACTTTTTGAACTATTTTTTCTATTTTGTTTTCAATGCTGTCTTCCAATTCGTATGTATGGTTAATTGGTTTTGATGGATTGTTTTCTACGATTTCTACTACTTTTCTGGCAAGTTCAATGGCGCCATCTCCACCTTTGGAAAATCCTTGGTTGCGAGCAAAAGCGGCACCCAATCCACTACAAAAATCTTCAACCATTTGAAGTTCTTCTTCTGTATCAAAATGGAATTGATTTAATGCCACTACCACAGTTTGTCCGAAGTTTTGTAAATTTTGAACATGTCGTTCTAAGTTTAACAAACCCTTCTTTAATCCATCCATATTTGGTAATTTAATTTCGCTTTCTGGAACCATACCATGCAACTTTAAACTCTGAGTAGTGGTAACTAAAACCGTCGCTTTTGGATTCAATCCTGCCGCTCTGCATTTTATATTTAAGAATTTTTCAGCACCCAAATCGCTTCCGAATCCAGCTTCGGTTACAGTATATTCGCTGTGTTGCAAGGCTGCATACGTTGCCATAATGCTGTTGCAACCATGTGCGATATTCGCAAAAGGTCCACCGTGAATAAAGGCAGCTCCTCCTTCTAAGGTCTGTACCAAGTTAGGTGATATGGCATCTTTTAATAGGGCCATGATTGCGCCGGTAACACCTAAGTCGTTTACCCTGAAAGTTTTCCCTTCAAAAGTATATCCCAATAGAATTTGACCGATTCTTCTGCGAAGGTCTACCATGGAAGTAGACAAACATAAAATTGCCATTATTTCGGATGCAGGAGTAATATCGAAGCCTGCCTCTTGAGGGATTCCGTTTGTTGGTCCCCCCAAACCAGAAAGAATATTCCGCAACGAACGGTCGTTTACATCCAACACCCTTCTCCATAAAACACGCTTTAGTTGAGTTGGTTTCCCGCGATGGTTGTATTGATAATTGTCTACCAAAGCAGCCAATGTGTTGTTTGCGGAAGTTATAGCGTGGAAATCACCTGTAAAGTGTAAATTGATGTCTTCCATTGGCAATACCTGCGAATACCCGCCGCCTGCAGCGCCGCCTTTCATTCCAAAGCATGGTCCCAAAGAAGGTTCTCTCAAAGCAACAATTGCATTTTTTCCAATTTTTTGCAATCCCTGCGTCAAAGCCACCGAAGTGGTTGTTTTTCCACTTCCACTTTTATTTGGTGTGGTGGCGGTAACCAATATTAAATTGCTTTGGGCGATGCGGTTTTTGTCTGGGGTAAAATCAATTTTGGCTTTGTACTTGCCATACGGTTCAAGTGCATCTTGGTGGATGTTTAAATCATCGGCTACAGATTGTATTGGCCTCAATTTGGCCTGTTGGGCTATTTCAATATCACTTAACATATTCGTAAAAATAGTCTTTTTGAGAATACCAAACCAACTGTTTTCATTTTCTTGATTAGATTGTCCAAAATCACTGACACTAATTTCGTGAGATTCACATTCTAGCTGTAACTTTGTTTGAATGAATATGTCAGATACAATTGTTGCAAGGGCTACGCCAGCTGGAATCGGTGCATTGGCCATCGTGCGATTGTCTGGCCCAATAGTTTTGAATGTTTTGTCCCAACTTAACCGTAAAAATGGGTTTGAAATGGATTCACATACGGTTCGTTTTGCGCGTTTATACGATACATTGGGATTGATTGATGAAACCGTAGTTTCTTATTTTAAAGGACCGCGTAGTTTTACGGGGGATGATATATTGGAAATATCAACACATGGCAGTGATTACATTGTAAGTCGGTTAATCAACGCCTGTGTTTTGTTTGGATGTCGGTTGGCAGAACCTGGTGAATTTACACAGAGGGCATTTTTGAATGGCAAGATAGATTTGGCCCAGGCTGAGGCAGTTGCTGATCTAATAGCAGCTGAACACCGCTACGCGCACGATATGGCCTTAAATCAATTAAGAGGGGGTTTTTCGGGGGATATTTCATTGTTGAGGGAGCGTCTTTTGAATTTTACCGCACTAATTGAACTCGAATTGGATTTTGGTGAAGAAGATGTGGAATTCGCATCACGCTCTGAATTGCGCAATTTGGTTACATCCATCAAACAGAGAGTCGACGAAATGGGGGATTCATTCGCTCTTGGAAATGCACTGAAAAGAGGATTTACTTTAGTTTTAGCTGGCCGACCAAATGCAGGAAAAAGTACCTTGTTTAATTCATTGTTGAATGAAGACAAAGCCATTGTGAGCGATTTAGCCGGCACCACTCGTGATGCCATTGAAGACAATTTGAATTTATCCGATTTTGTAGTGAGATTGGTTGATACCGCGGGCATCCGCGAAGCCACAGACGCCATAGAAAGAGAGGGCATTAACCGCACCTTCAAACACATTGAAGCCAGTGGAGCAACCCTGTATATTTTTGACGCATCGGAATTTGATTTTGAAGAACTCTTCGATGATTTACAAAAACTCCAGGCCAAAACCAATAGGGTATGGGTGGTAGCCAATAAAATGGATTTGAATGTGTCGGACTTGGATTTGTTGTCTACCAACATCCAAGCGAAAACCGGTTATCTGCCTTTATTTGTTAGTGCCAAAGATAAAACCCAACTAAACGAGCTCAAAGCGGAAATTTCAAACCGTTTCAAACAAGATTTATCCGATTTAACCGACCAAACCGTGGTAACCAATGTCCGCCATGCCAATGCGCTAAACGCTTGTTCCGCGGAACTCGAAAGTTTGTTATACGGCATCGATAACGGTTTAACTGGCGATTTATTGTCTTTCCATCTCCGCTCGGCCATTTCATACCTTGCCGCCATTACAGGTAAGATAGACAATGAAGAGGTCTTGGGGACGATTTTTAGCAAGTTTTGTATCGGTAAATAAATACAATGAAAATATGAATACTTCAACTGAATTTTTGAATCAGAATCGATTAATCGGTGATTCCTTGGCTGATAATATGGTTAATGAAATATTTGAAAAAAAGGATCAAGCTAATTTTTATAGGGTACTTCAGATGGATTCAACTGCTATAATGGAAGCAGAGGATTCGGAATTGAAATCTTTCCTTATGGATGTTCGGCCTTTGCCACAATGGATTGACTCTAAGCGTATTTTAAAAGGACAAAAATTCTACAGGAAATTTGCCACGCCTATAATGACTTTATTAGGCGGCTTGTCCCTACCTTATTGTTATGCAGCTTCCCCTGGTAACAAGGCCTTGTATTTGTCGGATAAGATGCGCAAATCTCCTGGAAAGCGATTGGTTGATACAGCAGATTTTATTATAACGGTTTCCACAGCCCTAAATATTTCAGAAAATAGCGAAGCTCAAATAAGTATTAATAAACTAAGGTTGATACATGCTATCGCCCGATATTATCTTCTAAATTCAGGTAATTGGTCTATGGAGTGGGGAACTCCAATCAATCAGGAAGACATGGCCGGGACCAATCTTGCCTTTTCATACATCATAGTTAATGGGTTACAGAAATCAGGTTATATGATTACGGAGCGTGAAAAAGAAAATTTTCTTGCATTGTGGAGGTACATAGGATACCAGCTTTATATCCAAGACGAATTACTTCCTTCCACACTAAAAGAAGCAGAACTCCTTGAAAAAACCATCAGGAAACGACATTTCAAAGAATCTGAAGAAGGGTTTACGTTAGCAAAAGAATTGATTACATACTATAAAACAATGACCAAGGGCATGGATTCTTACCTTTTGGAATCTCAAATACGTTATTGTTTGGGCGCATTAGCCGCAGATTGTGTTGGTTTAAAGGCCGACAAATTGAAAGATACCATTGTGCAAACACTTAATCTATTTCAGGAATCAACGAATTTTTACAAGGTTGATTCGGATAGCTTCACAAAAATGATGCAAAACCATAAGCTACTGAAAAGTCAGTTGTCAAACCTGTGATGAAGTATTGAGGAAGGGGTCGTGTCACATTAATTATTTTGTTTTCGCCAATAGTGTCCCATTGATTTTTTCAATCTTCGTATTGCCGAATAAAAAAAGGAATCGACAGCGTCAATTGCTTTTTTAGTTATTAATGTCCTTTGTGCCTAGTTATAAATTCAACAATTAAAGCACTTCAAAATCAATCACTTAGTTTTGTTTAACACTTGTCCTAATGAACTTGACGACGTACAAGTAATCAGTACTTTGGATATTGAAATATATCTCAACAATTTGGTGTCTGATATTAATTGAGGGAAACGATTGATTTCAAGGGGACTTTTGGGCAAAATCGTTTTTCTATTGCATATTTTGAGTTTAAATAAAGCTTAAAAAAAATCCCTTCACTTGATGAAGGGATTTTTAATCTAATTCGAGATTAAGGAGTTTTACTTGTCGATTGATCCTAAAACTCTTTGCATAAATGCGTTCAATGCCTCTTTTTTTTCTGTGCCATCTAAAATGGATTTATTAACTTCTAAGGCGCCATACATATTTGAAATGAGTTCACCCAAAACATCTAATTCTTCGTCTTTTAGAGTAGGAACTTCAGTTAGAGATTCTAACACTTGAATGGCCTCTTCAATAAAGTCTGCATCTTTTTCAGCGATGAATTCAGTTAGGTGTTTAATTATGGGTAATTTCATATTGTTTTAAATGATTTCTTTCAATAATTCGGCCAAGACTTCGGCTTTGTTGGTTTGAGTTTGATTTACTAAAACACCGTTGTGGTATGTAGCAAAGGTGGGTAAATTCGAAACATTTGCCAACTTTCTAGATACTGGGTTTTTTTCAGCATCAATAACTACAAATTCGATAGATTCATTTTCTGAAGCCATTTTTTTGAATTTTGGTTTCATTATTTTACAGTTTCCGCACCAAGATGCCGAAAACTGTACTATCACCTTTTCGTTGCTGTTTAAAACATCGGAAAGGGTGTCGGTTTCTAATTCAACAAACATATTTGCAATAATTAATTTGCAGCTAAATAGTTGGCAACACCGTCGCGGGTAGCGCTCATGGCTTCTTTGCCTTCTTCCCAATTGGCAGGACAAACTTCACCGTGGGTTTGAGTATGGGTGTATGCATCAATTAAGCGTAAATATTCATGTACGTTTCTTCCCAATGGCATGTCGTTTACACTTTCATGAAAGATTTTACCTGTTTCATCTACCAAATAGGTTGCGCGGTAAGTCACATTTGAACCTTCGTAAATGACAGTTTCCAATTCATCCGAGTAATTCGAAGATTGAATGTCTAAAATACCCAAAATACTGCTAAGGTTGCGATTGGTGTCTGCAAGGATTGGATAAGTAACACCTTCAATTCCACCGTTGTCTTTTGGGGTATTTAACCAAGCAAAGTGTACCTCGTTCGTATCGCATGACGCACCAATTACTAGAGTATTTCTTTTTTCGAATTCTTTCAATTCTGCTTGAAAAGCATGTAATTCGGTTGGACACACAAAGGTGAAATCTTTGGGATACCAGAACAAAAGCACTTTTTTGTTCTTTTCGGTAGCTTCTTTAAAGATGTTGATTGATAAGTTGTCGCCCATTTCAGACATAGCGTCTACAGCGATATTTGGGAATTGTTTTCCTACTAATGACATAATGATTATTTTATACAACAAAGTTACAAATAAGAACCCTGCTTGGTTTTAAAATGGTGTTATTTTTATCGATAGTTTTAGTTGGCTAAACAGATTCCAATTTAATAGACAAAAAAAGCCGTTTTGTTTTTACAAAACGGCTTTTTTAAAATCTATGATAAATATTAATTATTTTGGCTTTCTTGCACCTCTTGTTTCAACACCTTTTTTCTCAGTGGTGCTTCCAGTATTAGAAGTTGTTACTTTAGAACTAGTAATACTAGTTGTAGTAGCTGCAGGTTTTGAGCTAGAACTTTGTGTAGCACTAACATCGTTTTGACCTTTTAAATTGGTGTTAGCCGATTTAGTAGTACCATTAGCATTGATGGTTTTACCGTCAGTAGCATTGTTAGATTTGTTGTTGATGGTGCTGTTTTCTTTGGTAGAACCAGTTTCAACGTCTGCTGATCTTCTTCCAACAACAGATTTTGGTGGTTTTTGAGCTGATACAGTTAATACTGTGAAACCAGCAAGTGCGAATAAAGTTGTTTTTAAAGTATTTTTCATAAGTTTTAATTTGTGTAAAACGAAACAAGTAAATATTTTTTTAAAAACCTAATTTTTTTTTTCAATTTCTTATTTTGTTAACATTTGTTTTTGATTTTGTTTGATTTTTGGAAATTGGAATTGAGCAAACTTTGATATATATTTTACCCTTATTTGAGTTTTGTAATTTGGCCTCTTTACGCAATTTTATTCACCTTTGGAATTGTTATAAAATAGAAAAGAGCCTTTTAATAATTCTATTTTTGTCTTATAAGAAACTTTTACTTAAACATTAATTTGATAAACTGCTAAAAGTGCTGCTTTTAGTATTTTTTTAGAGAAAACTGAATTCAAAATTATGAGGTTTTATTTTTTAGTTGAAAGCCTATCATTTCTTTATTGTATTTTTTCACAATGAAAGCGTACCATTTTCTTAAATTTCTATTTTTGTTCGCATGTGCAATGGGTGTTGTGAAGAAGAATCACGCACTGCATCTAACATCCCCCCAAAACAATAAAATCAAAGTTTGTTGCGGTGAATTGATTGTAATAGATACTTTTCCGAGTGCAAAAATTCCGCCAAGAACAGTCGCTATTTGGCTTCCAAGTAATTATTCAAGCAGTCAAAAGTATCCAGTTTTCTATTTTCACGATGGTCAAATGTTGTTTGATAGCCTAAGTACTTGGAATAAGCAAGAGTGGGGTGTGGATGAGGTTTTTAGTAGTATAAACCATGTAACTGGTTCCCCTTATTTTCCTAATGCAATTGTTGTTGCAATTTGGAACAATGGAAAGGATAGACATTCTAATTATTTTCCTCAAGCACCGTTAAATGGTTTAGACTCTCTAAAATGGTCGAGTTTGATGTCATTAAAACGTGGTGAATTTCCTTTGTTTTCTGGAAGTTTGTATTCTGATAATTATTTGGACTTTATAGTTCAAGAATTAAAGCCATATATTGATGGGCATTACTCGACGCTTACCGATAAAAGCAATACTTCCATTGCTGGTTCAAGTATGGGTGGATTGATTTCGATGTATGCTGGGGTTAAATATCCCCAGATTTTTGGTAATATTATATGCCTATCGACCCATTGGATCGGGATTTTTGACGCCAAAGAACTGGCGATTTTTCCTTATTTTGAGAAATATTTAAAAGACAATCTTGAGATTTCAGATGGTACACAAAAGTGGATTTTCACTCGTGGTGGGGTAGGTTTAGATGCCTTTTATGAACATCCTCAGAATTCTGTAAATAAACTGTTTTTATCGAAGGGATATGTTGAAAATAAGTCGTTTTACTATCGATTATTTCCGGATTTAACGCACAATGAAAGGGCTTGGAATGCTCAATTGCCTTATGTGTTAAACTGTATTTGGTCTGAAAATTAAGGCTTTCTGTGGTTTGGGGGGATATTTTGTCTTGGCCCTTTTTTTGGCGTAAATAGTTCAGGGAGTTGCTGTGATAATTGTTTGAATAGCACTTTTTGCTCTTCAGATGTACACAATGATTTTATTTCTCTAATGTGAAAAATTCTCTGTTTTTCTATTCCCCTTGTGAGATTTGTAATTGAATCTAAAATAAGATTGTTTTGCAATTCATCCAAATCTTGACTGTATAGTTTTCTGCGAAAATCGCGTATCTTTTTTTCTGCTCTGAATACGAATAGTCTGTCATTGTCTACCATTTCATCATATTTTGAAATCTGATCTTCTGTGAGTTTCAGATAATTAATAATATATAATTTAGGACCACCGGGACCGTGGGGTTTTGGTGGTAATTGGTTTGTTGACTGTAGTATGAGGGTGACTACCAGGCCAATATTTACAATTAAACCACCAATACCGATTATTTTCCAAAAGCGTTGGACTTGCATATTTAATAAATTTGATAAGATTCAATTTGAACGATATTTTTCAATTCGTTTGAGACATTCGTGTTCAATGATGGCTGTGTTTTTTGTTGGTATTGTTTTGTAACACAAAGCGTCGAAATAAGCCAAATGGCTGCTACCGGCCAGAGCCAGTTTAAACTAATGTTTAATTCTGTTCTGTTTTTTTGTGCTTCTTTAAGTTTATATATGTTGGTGTTAACATCAAAATGCGGATATTCAGTTGAAGCCATGACTTCGTTAATCCAATTTTCTTTTTTCATTTTTATGCCTTTTAGTGTGTTAGACGATTAAATTATGTATTCTATTCGGAGTCACCGTAAATTTGATCGAATTTTTGGGACAATTGTTCTTTGATTTTTGACATTGTTCTAAATCGGATGGATTCAACTGCTTTAATTGATTTAGATAATATTTCTGAAATTTCTTGATTTGATAATTTTAGTTCCCACGACAATCTGAAAACCCATTGTTGTTCTTGGTTCAATGTATTTAAAACTTCGTACAATAAAAGTTCTAGATTTTCATGGATAATTCTACTGCTTGGATTAGAACTATATTGTTCCGTTTGATTGTGTTCGATCTCTTCGATGTTTTTAGCTAATTCAGTGCGATCGAAGGTTCTTTTTTTCCTGTTTAGAGCTTTAAAATAATCTTGAATTTTCCTATATGTTATTTTGTATATCCAGGTTTTAAGTTGTGCATCTCCCCTAAATTGACCGTGTTTGTCGAAAACAATCAGAAAAACATCTTGAACTATTTCCTCTGCATCTTCTTTGTTTAATACCTGAGAATAGGCCAGTTTGAAAACAAAAGGAGCCAATGATTGATAGAGTTTTTCAAATTTTTGAATTGTCACGAATGAAGCGAAAATACACTTTTTAAGTGCACGCAAAAAGTAATGTTTAAGTCATTGTGTTATTTTGTATTTCTCAGACGCTCAAAATACATGTGTTTAATGATGCCATCGGCCAATCCAATTTTTGGTACAAAAATTTGATTGGAATTGGACCATTTTAACAAATGAATATAAATATGCAGCGCTGGAACAATAACATTGGCGCGGTCTTCGCGCATGGCAAACTCATGCATTCTTTGTTCTAATGTTAGCTGACTCATTTGAGAGAACAATGATTCGAAGAAGTCTAATTTTACAGGCTTTCCTTCTTTGCGTTTCGATAAAGAAAAGAGCTTGTTTATATTCCCTCCACTACCAATTATTTTAATGGGTTGATGATTGTACAATTCAGTTTTTGCAAATTGTTTCATCCTGTTCCATTCAGTATTGTTCCATTGGTTGTTCAATAATCGAATTGTTCCAATGTTAAACGATTCTTTTACAGAGACTTCGTTGTTTACGAGAACGGTAATTTCAGTACTTCCACCACCTACGTCTATAAATGCCAAATTTTCTCCTTTTACAGGTAAGCTAGCGAGATGATTTTCGTAAATAATGGTGGCTTCTTCTTGGCCAGTGATTACCTCTATTAGAATATCTGTTTTATCTTGGATTTCTTTAATTACCTCCTTGGCATTTTTGGCATCGCGCATGGCAGATGTTGCACAAACTCTAAATTCTTCAACTTGATAAACAGTCATTAAAATTTTAAATGCATTCAATGTTTGAAGAAGCATCTCTTTTTTTTGTGTGCTAATTAAACCTGTAGTAAACACTTCAAAGCCAAGTTGTAAAGGAATTCTTACAAGATTTAACTTGGTAAAATCGACTTCTTTTTCACCGTACTTTTCAACTTGGGATATAAGCAATCTTGCTGCGTTGGAGCCAATATCTATACTTGCGAGAATCAAAATATTTCTTTCAAAAATACGATAAGGAATTCGGAATAAAGTGAAGGAGAGAATTTATTTTAGTGATATTTAAAAATGTTATATTAATAAGTTATTTATTTAAAAAATAAGAAACCCCTCTGTTAGGAGGGGTAAGGGTTAAGGGTAAGATCTGTAAGGTCAAATTGTATATAAATATCTGCAATTTTTTATACACAAATTGATTTAAAATTAAAAGTTCACCAAGAAAAGAAAATAAGATTTGTCAATTTTTGAAGATGTTTTACATGTTCATCATATCAACAATAAAGACTGTACAAAAGCCGTGCCAAAAAATACGGTTGGTTAATAAATTTGTGATTTTTCAAAAAGAAGTTTTGCAAATATTTGTGAAAACCCTAAATTTAAGGGTATTCTTTGGAATGCAAGTAATCGTAAATGGCAATTTGTGAGCGCACAGCTATTGCATTTTGAGGAACTTCAACATATTCGTTTTTTTGGAAATTGTCGAGAATACGGGCCTTCACATTTTCACTTAATTGAATATTTAAAATGTCTATTAATTCTTTACTAAGGGTCTTAGAAAAAATGGGACAAGCCACTTCGACCCTATGGTCTAAATTCCTAACCATCCAATCGGCCGATGAAATATACACCAATGGATTTTGGTGGTTATTGAAAACCAATATCCTTGCATGTTCTAAATATTGGTCTACAATGCTTATTGCATTAATTGGTTTTTTGAAGTTTTTAGATTCTGTTAAAGCGGTACAAATACCCCGGATAATTAGTTCAACCTGCACCCCAGATTTGGCTGCTTTGTGTAATGCGTTAATGAGTGAATCATCTACCAAGCTATTTAACTTAAGTGTTATTTTTCTGCTGTGACGGTGATTTCTACGCATCATTTCTTTGTGAATCAATTCTAAGAAATGTGCGCGCATAACGTTGGGAGAAGGGATAAGGGTTTTACAATATTTTAATCGCTCCAAATTGGGTTTTGGTGATTCTAAACAATCAAATATTCGATTTAAATCAGAGATGATGTTCGCTTTTGTGGTGAGCAACATGTGATCACCGTAAACTTGTGCGGTTCCTTCATGTAAATTTCCAGTTGATATGAAACCATATTGTACGGTTTTATTAAATTCACGTTTTTTGATAACGCAAATTTTAGCGTGTACTTTCATGTCTGGCAAACCAACATGAACGGTAATTCCTTCTTCTTCCAGAATTGATTTCCATTGTAAATTGGCTTGTTCATCAAATCGAGCCTTTAATTCAATAATTACAGTGACTTTTTTGCCATTTCTTACAGCATTTAACAAGGCGTTAATTATTTTAGAATCTTTGGCCAATCTATATACCGTTACCCTAATGCTTTGAACAAAAGGATCAATTGCAGCTTCTCTCAACAAATCAATGACAGAATCAAATGAATGGTATGGAAAATGCAACATTACATCTCTGTTCTCAAGCACATCCATTATTCTACAGGGTTGTTTAAGCAGTGGATGAACAAATGGACGAGGTCTTGGGGTAATATCGCTAAATACAGATTTGGGGAAGTCCATAAAAGCCCTGAAATTGTGAATTCTGCCTCCCGGCATTAGATTGTCTTTTTTAGACAAGTTTAACCGTCTAATCAGATAATCTAACAATTGGGGCTCGATTTTTTTGTCGTAAGCAAATCTTGTTGCTTTTCCTTTTGAACGGCGTTTTAAGTTTTTTTCTAGGTCTGCAATGAGATTGCTTTTTATGTCGTTATCTAAGTCAATTTCAGCGTCTCTTGTAAGTTTAATTATATAGCTTTTAAATCGATTAAAACCAAATGGGGCAAATAAGAATTTTAGATTGTAACGAATGATGTCTTCTAAAAGAATAATGTGAGTTTCTTTACCAGAAAATGGCAAAATTACAAATCTAGGCACTTGATCTTCAGGTATTTGGATGAGTGCATACCTCTGCAACATGTGGTTTTGAGCATTTCCCAACATGCATGCCAGATATATTAATCTATCCTTTAACATAGGCGCATTGGGCATACTTTCTACCATTAAAGGAACAATTTGGGATCTTACTTTTTCTTCAAAGTAATTTTCAACCCAAATTTTTTGTTCTGCATTTAATTGCCTTTCTGTTTTCAGGAAAATATTATATTGTACAGCCAATTCCCCAATAATATCTTGGAATGTTTGGTCAAATGATGTTTGTTGACGAGCAACAACTTCTTGAATATTTGCAAGTATTTTCTCGGGATGATCTTCTAAGTGTATACGGGCAGTGGTTTTATCTAAGCGCAACATTTTATTTAATGTACCCACTCTAACTCTGAAAAATTCATCCAAATTGTTGGAAAAAATTCCTAAAAATCGCAAGCGATCATACAAATGCACGTTTTCGTCTTGCGCTTCTTGCATGACTCTTTCGTTAAATGCAAGCCAACTTATATCCCTTATTATTTTAGTTTTTATCACGCTGAGTTAATTCTATACTGTTCGCAAAAATATTATTAATCTTTTATCTGCAATGTTAAGTTTATGGAGTTTAAGAACTCACTTAAATTCTACGAAATATAAAAAATATACTTAATTACTTATTGCCAATCCAATTTGTCCTAAATCTTGAATTTCCGCTGAAAATGATAAATGTCCAGAAATAAAATGAGCGGAGGTGGCCGCACCAGCCATCACATACATTCCCTTTTTTAATGGAATTTTGTAAGTTTCTGCCAATCGCGTTGCCGCAGACAGTGCTTTCCAAGGGTCACCTAAAATATCATTACTGGAACCTGATTCTACAATTGTTTCATCTATCAATAAATCAATTTTTAGATCAGACAATGAGGTTTGTATTGGCATTATCTCACCAATTGCAAAACCCGCCGAAGAACAATTGTCGGCTACAACATCCTCCAAAGAAAACTTAAAATTTTCATATCGTGAATCTATGATTTCAATGGCCGCCGCTATGCCAGATACCTTTTTTTTGACTTCATCTACGGTCAATTCCCCTTCAATATCTTCAGAGAGAATAAAACAGATTTCTGGTTCGGCTCTTGGGTGTATAAATTTACTTAAAGTAATTTTATCATTATTCGCAAACAACATACTACTTGTTAGTTGACCAATTATCATGTCACTAACTCCCATTTGTAACATTTTTGCTTCTGAAGTAAAACCCATTTTAACGCCAATTAATTTTTCGCCCTCTTCATGTCGTAGTGCGATTTCTTTATGTTGGATTTCGTATGCTTGGGATAGGGTTATACTGTGTTTTAAGCTAATTTGTTCAGTTGCGTTGGCCGATTTTACCGCTTTGTGTAAGGTGGTTGCGAGTAGATTTATATCAATCATGAAACAAAGTTACGTCATTTATTTACTTCTGAGTTGAGATTCAAAATCAACTATTTTTAAGACTTCTACTTACCTTTGAAGTAAGTTTATAGCATGACAGAGATTGAAAATATTGCACAAAGTTTATGGAATGCCCAAATATCAAGAATGCCTATTGCGCCTATACGGACATTGATTGGCGAATCTAATATTGAATTGGCCTACCAAATTCAACAGTTTAACGTGAACAGAGTTTTAAATTCTGGCGGTAAAAGAGTGGGGGCAAAAATTGGCCTAACATCCTTTTCTGTACAACAACAATTGGGGGTTAGTCAACCGGATTTTGGAATACTTTTTCAGCATACTCAAATACCAAATGGTGGTTCTTTTCCGGCTATCGAAATTTTGCAACCCAAAGCAGAAGCAGAAATTGCTTTTGTTTTAAATAAAGGTATAAATAATAGGATAGAGGATATTTCTGAATTGATCTCATATATTGATACCATTTGCGCAAGCATTGAAATAGTAGGTTCACGCATCGAAAATTGGAATATTGGTATCACCGATACCGTCGCAGACAATGCTTCTGCAAGTCATTTTGTGTTGTCTGACGAAAGAATAGATGTAAATGGTTTTGATTTTGAGGGATGTAAAATGGAATTGTTAAAAAACGGCGAGTTGGTTTCAAATGGGGTAGGCAGTGCGTGTCTTGGAAATCCATGGAATGCAGTTATGTGGTTGGCAAATACCATGATTGATTTTGGTACGCCATTGCAAATGGGTGACATTATATTGTCGGGGGCATTGGGCCCAATGATTTCGATACATGCTGGTGATGATATTCGCGCTAGTGTTTCCGGATTGGGTGAAGTAAATCTAAAATTTAGTTAAAGTTGTGAAAAATACAAAAATCAAAGTCGCCATAATTGGTTCAGGAAACATAGGAACCGATTTGATGATAAAAATTATGCGCAAGTCTGAATTGTTGGAAGTTGCTGCATTTGTTGGTATTGATCCGAATTCAGATGGTTTATTGAGGGCAGCAAGATTGGGTGTGCCAATTACGCATGAAGGAATTGACGGACTAATGGCAATGGAAAATTGGAATGAAATTTACTATATTTTTGATGCTACTTCTGCCAAAGCACACATAATAAACAATGAAAAAATTCAAAAATATCCCAACAAAAGAGTTATCGATTTAACACCTGCAGCAATTGGTCCTTTTCTTGTGCCACCTGTGAATTTTTCTTCACTTCAAAATGAAAATAATGTGAATATGGTTACCTGTGGCGGACAAGCAACAATACCGATTGTGGCAGCAGTATCGCGTGTTGCGAAAGTCCATTATGGAGAAATTGTAGCATCTATTGCTTCAAAATCAGCCGGACCAGGTACTCGAGCCAACATTGATGAATTTACTGAAACCACTTCAAAAGCCATTGAAGTAGTTGGTGGGGCGGCAAAAGGTAAAGCCATAATTGTTTTAAATCCTGCTGAACCTCCAATGGTAATGCGTGATACCGTTTTTACTCTTAGCGAACAAGCCAATAAACAAGAAATAGTGAATAGCATACACGCTATGGTGCAGGAAGTTCAAAAGTATGTTCCAGGTTATCAATTGCATCAAGAGGTTCAATTTGAAGACATAAATACTCCGGTGTTTATTGAAGGTGTTGGTTTAATATCTGGTTTAAAAACAACGGTTTTGCTTAAAGTAGTTGGAGCAGGACATTATTTACCCGAGTATGCTGGAAATTTAGATATTATGACTAGTGCCGCTTTGGCCACTGCCGAAAGAATGGCGTTAAAACAAATGGAAGGAATTAGCAATGCATAATATTTATATTCAAGATGTTACACTTAGAGATGGTCAACATGCCATAAAACATCAATATACCAAAGATCAAATGTTGCAAATTGCCAAATCTTTGGATGATGCAAAAGTAGATGCAATTGAAGTGGCCCATGGTGATGGTTTATCTGGGGGAAGTTTTAATTATGGTTTTGGTGCCCATACCGATTGGGAATGGCTAGAATCAGTGGCTTCTGGGTTAAAACATGCAAAATTGACAACCCTATTGTTACCCGGAATTGGTACCATTCATGATTTGAAAAAAGCAAGTGAAATAGGAGTAAAATCTGTACGAATTGCAACCCATTGCACGGAAGCAGATATTGCAGCTCAACACATTGCCGCGGCAAGAGATTTAGGAATGGATGTGGCTGGCTTTTTAATGATGGCCCACATGAATGATCCCATTTCTTTGGCCAAACAAGCTAAATTGATGGAGAGCTATGGTGCACATTGTGTTTATGTAACCGATTCTGCTGGTGCATTATTAATGGATGGCGTGAGAGATCGTGTCAAAGCATTTAGAGATGAGCTTTTGCCAGAAACGGAAGTTGGAATTCATTGCCACCATAATTTATCCTTGGGTGTAGCCAATACCATTGTTGCATTACAAAATGGGGCAAATAGACTTGATGCGTCATTGGCAGGAATGGGTGCTGGTGCTGGGAACGCACCTTTGGAGGTGTTAATAGCTGTCTTAAATAGAATGGATATCCACAATCCCTGTGATTTATTTGCTCTGATGGATGCCGCCGATGATTTAATTCGTCCACTACAGAATAGACCAGTAAGAGTGGATAGAGAAACACTTTCGCTTGGATATGCGGGGGTGTATTCTAGTTTTTTACTGCACAGTGAAAAAGCAGGACAACAATATGGACTAGATACTAGAGAGATTTTGGTGGAATTGGGCAAGCGCGGCATGGTTGGAGGACAAGAAGATATGATTATTGATGTTGCTTTAGATCTTAAAAAGTCTAAAAATTAAGTCTTCTTCTGTTATTGTGGACTTTTCTTCGATGAATCATTTTTGATTCTATATTAAACAATTTAACTTTGCCTAAAATATATGAAAATTATTTCTGTTAAAAACGTAGCTTATTTAATGTTAGGTTCTTACCTAATGACTAGTTGTATTAGCTCTCAAGAAGCTTATGACAAATCGAAATTATCAGGATATGTAGGAACCCAAACCAAAGATATCCTTGCTAAAAACCCACCTGTTGCCAATACAAGTGCTGTTGAAAAACGCATTGATGAAGTTGAAGTGAAAGTGAACACTGTGGATGCCAACAATAAAAAAGCAGCTGAAATAGTGGCAAACTTAGAAAAAAAATTGTCTGAAATTGAAATGATTGAAAAAGAACAAATTGCTGAATTTGAAAGATCAAACAATGCAGTGGTGTTTTTTGAAGTAAATTCAGCCAAATTATCTACCAGTGCCATGCAAGAATTATATCGCTGGAAATCTAGCATAGACAAGAGTAAAACATCACAGAAATATGCTGTTTCAGTGTTTGCGTCTGCAGATAAAACGGGTTCGGCTAAAACAAACGATAAACTGCGTCAGAAAAGAGCAGAGTCTGTGCGTGATTTTTTGGTAAATGTGTTAGGTGTTAAAGAATCGGTTTCAGTTACGACCAATCAACCTGCATTTTCTAAAGAAAACGATGTGGATAGAAGAGCTGTAATATCTGTTACCGTAAAAGATTAAAATATTTTATTTCAAATTTATAAATTGGCCACCTTTTGGTGGCCTTTTTTGTTTCTTTTGGGGGATATTTTTCGAAGATTAAATTTTGTTTTGTACCTTTTCAAAATGATTTTAAAAGAGAAAATTCTCTCAATTGCCCTTTTAGGTTGTGTTTGTTGTACGACGCTTTCTGCCCAAGGAATAAAGAATATAGTTCCTTTGCAAGGTCAGAATCCCCCAAAATCAGAAAAGGTCAATCCTGTTAAACTTAGCAGTTACGTAAATCCGTTTATTGGAACCGGAGGACACGGACACACTTTTCCAGGAGCGGTGGCTCCATTTGGAATGGTTCAGTTGAGCCCAGATACACGAAATGACGCTTCTTGGGATGGGTGTGGGGGGTATTACCGCAATGATTCTTTCATTTTGGGTTTTTCTCATACCCATCTTTCAGGTACAGGTGTTTCTGACTTTGGTGACATATTAATGCAACCTGCTATAGCCCCACTTTTTGAACCAAATGAGTATAAACAACGATTTGTTCATGAAACAGAAACGGCAACAGCGGGGTATTACCGCGTTTTTTTTGAAGAACCCAAAATTAGAATTGAATTGACCGCGACTGAACGTACAGGTTTTCAAAAAATTACTTATGCCTCAAATACGGAACAATGGCTAATTATAGACTTGAAACATAGAGATAAGTTGATTTCTCACAGTTTGAAATTTGACGAATTTAACAACCAAATATCAGGACATCGACAAAGTAAAGGTTGGGCAGATAATCAATGGGTGTATTTTGTAAGTTCGTTTTCAAAACAGATCATTAAACACAAATACAATCGAGATAGTAGTGCAGTAGCCCTCTATTTTGGGAAAATGAATGATCCAGAAGAACTAGATAAAAACTTGAGTCTTGTGGTAAGTACCACTTTGTCTTTTACTTCTTTAGAAGGGGCAATGGCTAATAATGCATTTGAATTTAATCGATTAAGATATAAAGATTTCGATGAGCAGTTTATGACTAATTCTCCAAATTTTGTTGCTTTTGAACGGGCAAAAAGTTATGTGAGCAATTTATGGGATTCTGAACTTGGCAGAATTGTAATTAGTGATGAGGCCATTCAATACAATGCACCAAATCAACATGGATTACAATTGAAATCTCGAGACGAAAAAATGAAAAATAGGAGGAAGTTTTATACGGCCTTGTATCATTGTTTTATTCATCCATCTTTGGCTTCAGATGCCGATGGGAAATATAGAGGGAGAGATATGAAAATCCACACGGCCGACCACCCATATTATCACGTTTTTTCGCTGTGGGATACTTATCGAACTTTACATCCACTGTTGAATATAATTCAAAAAAGTAGAAGTGCCGATTTTTTAAAGACCATGTTGTTGCAATACCGTGATGGCGGAAAATTGCCCGTTTGGGAACTTGCTTCTTGTGAAACAAATTGTATGATTGGTTTTCATAGCGTTGCTGTATTTGCTGACGCTATAAACAAAGGAGTTCCTTTGGATTTAGACACCGTGATGCTTATTAAGGCATTGAAAGCAAGTTCGGATGCAAAAGAAATAGATTATACATACCAAATACCGATTACGAGAGAATTGTTGACTTTGTATAATCTTCATTTGGGATATATTGATGTATTAAAAACTGCTGAATCTGTTTCAAAAACATTGGAATATGCTTATGATGATTGGTGTAATAGTGAAATATGCAGGCTTTTAAGCTATGATTCATTATCTAAAGTTTTTTTATTAAGAAGTGAAAGATGGAAGAATCTTTTTGATTTACAAACCCTAAGTATGAGACCCAAACAGAATGGAAAATGGTTAGAGCCCTTTGTTAAATCAGAAGTAAATAATTATTATACGGAGGCCAACGCTTGGCAATACAATTTTGCAGTTCCTCAGAATTTACCTGATTTAATTACTGCAATGGGCGGTGAAGAATCGTTTCAGAATCAGTTGGATTCATTGTTCTATGGATCTGATAAGCTTTCAGGAAGGGAACAAGCAGATATTTCCGGTTTGATTGGACAGTATGCCCATGGAAATGAACCAAGTCATCATTTAGTGTATTTGTATAATTACGTGCAAAAACCGCAAAAGAGTCAACAGTTAATTTCGAAAATCATAAATGAGTTTTATGAAAATTCACCAGAGGGACTTATTGGAAATGAGGATTGTGGTCAAATGAGCGCTTGGTATGTAATGAGTGCTTTGGGATTTTACCCTGTTTGTCCAGGGTCAACGGAATATTCATTGGGTTATCCGCTCTTTCCAAATATCACCATTAAAATGGAAGATGCAGATGACATACAGATTAATAGGGATTTAATGCCCAACGAGTTGTTATGGACCAATGCATTTAAAGAGGGTTATTTCGAGTTAAGTGAAGATTCTGTCCGAAAAAATTACAAGGTAAATTTTGGCTCAGAATTTCCAGAGAATTTAAAAACGCTTCGACCATCAGCACACTTTATCAATGAATCTTATTTGATGATTCACAGACGATTGGATTTTAAATGGAAAAATGCAGTTACTGATTTACCAACCAATTATGGTAAAGTATATCAAACCGTTGGAAGTTTCGAGCCCCAAGTCCCTGAAATTACTGCACCCAAATTAACAAATAATGGAGAAATTTACAGGATTATTATCAGGGTTTCAAAAAAGACAAAAGGATATGTTCATTTTTTTCTAAGGAACATGGATTCGCCCGTGAATACTGATTCTTTGGGCCTAAATCAGTTTTTCACTTCAAGAGGTATCTACAATTTGAATGAAGGTAAATCAGATTCTTCAGATGAAAATTCCAATTTTTATTTTATTAAATCTACGGGATCAAACTTGTTCTGGACCTGTTTTGCGCAAACCTCAGACAAAACCAAACTAAGAGAAGTTCCATTTACTGCAACTTATATTCAAGAAAGACCAAATAATTATAAAGTAATTGATTTAAAGGGTCAGTATAACGTACAATACCACGGTGGCGGAAAAGAAGGTTTGGTTGATGGAATTATAGGCTCCGATAATTGGCGTGCGGGAAACTGGCAAGGTTATCAGAATCAAGATTTTGAAGCAATCGTGGACTTAGGAGCCATGACAGAAATAAATTATTTAGGCATGCGCTTTTTGACCGATGTCGGTGCTTGGATATATTTACCTAAATCAATGGAGATTGAATATTCTACCGATGGCGTTGAATATAAAAAATTTAATGGTTTTACATTTACCAATTTCGGGTATGAAGGCTCTCAAGTTGTACCAATTATAGTGGGGTCAAAAAAGCGAAGCCTTAAAGCCCGTTACATTCGATTTAAGGCAGTAAAATACGGAAAATTGCCCAATGGGCATCCTGGGTTTGAATCAAATGGAGATGCTTATATTTTTATAGATGAATTAATTATAAATCCAGAAGTAATGGAGCAGCTTTTGCACCGTTAATTATATTAATATTGCACCCATGGATCGCAACGCTTTACATCATACCATTCCTATTGGTAGTTATGATTGGATTTTTATAAACGGGATGTTTGTTTTAGGGTGCTTGATTGTTTTTTTGTTGTCGTATAAGGCATCAGCAAAGAGATTAACTTGGGTGAGGTATGGATTGGTAGGTTTGTTAAGTGGGAATTTTGTTGTGAACCAAGTATTTGCCCTTGTCACTAATACTTGGCAGAAGGAGGTTCACTTGCCCTTTCATTTGTGTTCATTTTCAGTTTTTTTAGCAATTTATACATTGTTAAAAAAATCACAATGGTCGTATGAATTTTTGATTTTTTGGAGTTCTGGGGCCATACAGGCATTCATTACACCAGAAATTCCAGGAGGCTATTCTTTGTATAACTTATGGGAATATCTAATAGGCCATGGTGGTGTGATTATTGCGGCATTTTTCAGTACAATTTTCCTGAAGTATGAAGCAAGACCCCGTTCTTGGTTTAAGGTGTTTTTACTAACACAGTTTGCATTGCCCTTTGTCGGATTCTTTAATTGGTGGTTGGATGCCAATTATATGTTTATTTCACAGAAACCCAATGCGAACAATCCATTTATAATTGGTGAATGGCCTTATTATATTATTGGTTTAGAATTTGCCGTTTTATTGCATTTTTATGCATTTGATTGGATTCATAAGAGGGTTGGTAGTGTAAAGTGGATTTAGTCTGTAATTGAGTAAGGTATTCATATCGAACAAGCTCTTTTAAGCTACGCTATTTGTGTTGTTTTCTCTTAATCGTTTAATATACATTGGCCTGACTCGTTCTTTAATAGGTCGGTCTAAATCAAGAATAATGTGGAGTAATAAGCAAAAATTAGGCTATTTTAGAGATGTTGTTCTCTAATGGACAAAGATTAGGCTGTTTATTTTTTTAGAATATTGAATATCTAGTCAGATTTTTACAAGTTGGATTAAACGGAAACAAGCAATGCTGTGTGTCAACTTGTCGAGGATATTCCCAATGACCAATAAAAATATCATCGAAGGGGCCATAATTGGTCCTTTTGATATTTTTTGAGGTCTTTGAACCTTTAAAACTCCGCATTGTACTTGTGTTTGCGCCTCCCTAAAATTCCGTATCGAGCGGCCTTGTTTGGCTGCCAATTGGGCATGCGTTTGCTTGCCGTTTGCAAATTGATCCATAAAACAGAAGGACTGTGCCTTTTGCCCACCAAGAAATACTTATCGCAATCATGACATTTTATAGTTGCTTGCCATTTTTAAATCCATTTCTCTTTAAAATTTGGCTATTGCATTGAAAACATTTTTCCAATCATAATCTTTGAACCAGTTCAAAGCTATAACCAATAAGTCATGCAGCTATTTTCAGCCTGAAATTTGTCTATTAATCCCTTTTTATTTTTGAATCGTATTGCCTTTGTCTATTAGAGCTCGCTAAAGAACTAGAGTGTTTTTGCTTTTCAAATTTTAAACATATAATCTGACATATACATCAGGGATAAGGTGCACTATATATTTGATGTATTGAGGTTTAATTTGAATGTTTTATGCAAAAAAAAAGGCTGTCTTTCTAAGACAGCCTTTACTTTTTATAATTTTTAAAAATTACTTGTTGTTTTTATTACGAAGACGATAAACGCCATAGGTAATTGCAGAACCAACAACAGTGAAGATTCCACCGTCTACAGGTACTTGTTGAATGTCTGGATCGTCAGGAATACCTTGAGCGAAGATGAAATTAGTTGCTAAGAATGCAAGGAGCGTAACTAAGAATTTAACATTTGATTTCATGGTGCAAATATACTATTATTTTTTTATTTTTTAAAATTGATTATTGAATGATTAACGTTTTGTTTTCGGTATGTTGTTCTCCTTGTAGTACTACAAAATACATGCCACTTTTTACATTTGATGGTAATTCGATTGAATTTACACCAAAATTTCTAGAAATTTCTTTGGTAAATACTTGCTTACCTGTTGCATCATAAAGAGTTACAGTTCTCAAATTATTTTTAGCATCATTCGTTACATTGAATGTGTTTGTACTAATTGGATTAGGATAAATGGCATAAGAACTTACAATTAAATCTCCATCTACAGAAGTCGTATTTTTTGTAAATAACAACTCAAATCTATCTTCTCTGAATTTATCGGTGTCTCCAATTGTAAAAGCTATTTTACCATCATTTTCAACATCAACAATACTGTTTGTTAGTTTATCGACCATTTGAATTCTGTATGGTTTTGTCGCTTCAGTACAAGTAGAAAATGCAATATTGAAATCTTTTGGCGCTAATTTAGGGAATTTAATTCTCAAAGGAACCGTGTAAGTTCCACCTAAAACATCGGTTAAGTTTGCTCTACGATCTAAAGTTAACCATTGATTGTTATTTGTAACAGAACCAATAGCCAATGAACCAGCATATAGTTTAACCATATCGTAGTCATCGCCGTCATTGGTAACACCTTCATAATCCATGTTGTATTGCATAGAGAAACCATCTGCATCAGATAACGTATCTGTTTGATAGGTCATGTACAATTTTAATTCATTGCATGAAGGGGTTGTTTCTTCTTGAACTCCATTAAAGTTTTTAGTAGAAGACTGCATAAAAGGATCTTTCACTGATTCAGTGAAATTCAAGCTTGAACCATTGTTTTTTGCCAACACGAAGAATGAAGCACCGGCAGAAATTATTTTAGAACGATGACGTTTCTCTGTAGTGTTTTGTGTATAGTGGGCTGCTCCTGATCTACCTGGAGCGCTACCTGCGATTGAACTATCCCAAGTATTGTATGTTTTGGCAATGGCATCATATATATAGTACTTATTGAAAATAGCATTGTTATTTCCATTACACAATGTCCGGAAGTTTATATTTGATGGATAAGGATTTGAGACCCAATTAAAACCATCTAGTCCAGAATTATTGCCGCTAGTTTTAGAAAGTGTATATGAAGCATTTCCAGTATGTAATTGGCCTTTAACTTTTACAGTATTAAAGTTTGCCAAAGCACTGGTATCTCCCAATCCATTGTCAATCGTCCCTCTGAAAAATACTAACAAGCCTCTACCAAATGGTACATTTGTAGGCGTATTACCTGAAGCATAAGGCGACCAAGACTGTGTTGGTTCGTTCCAATGGTAAATTGAATGTGTGCAATAGCTACAAGTTGTTGTAAATGAATCTGCATTTGAGCCAGTCACATTCCCTGTTGTAGTGATATCATCTGCAAACTGAGACAAATTCACGCCATTTTTTAATGGTACACCGAAGCCACGGTAAGAACGGCGAGTGGCATTAAACATTTCAAATACTGCTCCACCTGTTATCGCTGCACTGGTTCCCAATGTATTTAACTGTCCATATGCTTTAGATCCAACTTTCTCCGTTGCTTTCAATTGTAAATTTGGGACCCAAGAATTGAAGGCTGAGGAGGAGTTGCTTGAGGGAGCATTTGAAACTAAAGTTGCAGAATTACTCAGTGTTAAAACGGAATAAATGGGCAGTGTTCTATTTAACGTCAATGTTGAAGTTCGGCCAGAACCAACAGTAACATTCATACTTGAATCAATTTCTAATGTACCAGTCGTGCCATTAATGCTTTGATTTGCACCTCGTAAGAATAAGGTATTTGTTCCAGTGGAAGGTGTAAAGGACAATGTGCCGCCAACAGTATGGATATTTCCTATGAAATTGTGTGTTCCTGCTCCGCTGAACAGGGTTCTACCTGCAACATTTGTAAATCTACCTGTAACACGTGTTGTATTGGTGGCAGGTACAATAATATTTAATTCCCCAGCACCTGTTTTTCTATAAAATGCCAAAGTATCCACGATGAAATCATCGCCTGTGGTGGATGAATTTAATCCAACAGTCCATGCGGTATTAGATGAACATCTAAAAGTTACATGATTACGTGGGAATATTTTGAATTGGTTTATTGATTGTGTTAAGTTCGATATATCAATTGTGGTATTTCTAGTAGTAGTGGTAGCCAAATCTACAACCAAAATATCATTTATAGAAACAGTTGTTCTAGTAGGTGCCCAGTTAGCCGCAATTTTATATGAACTGTCTGTTCCAGAAGCTGGTTCAATCCATGTGTACACACCTGCCGCTACTTTATTTACCGTAACATTGATATCAATAGCGCCGTTTGAATTGTAGGAACAACTGTTTCCTCTAGTACCCAAAGCCAAACGAATTCTGTTCTTTTCAACTCCAGCTGATGTTCCTATATTTCTAATGTAAAAAGATACAGTGCAATTGTTTCTACATGCATTTTGGTTAATCTGCATGGCCTTACAAAATTTGAAGTATGAACCTCCAGTTGGTTGACCTTGAACAACTTCCCAATTTGAAGAAGCACTACTATCATCAAAAACTAGATATTCACCTTTGGTGTTGTTCATGTTAACCTTTATTTCTTTGTAGTTATTTTGATTGGTAGTAGAATTTGTCGACGAATAAAATTGAACGTCGAATGATTGTCCATTACCAGTCGCTACAGCACCTGGAATTTCAATTGAGTTGATTGTTTGGCCAAAGGCATGGTTAAAGTGAACCATCATGGCAATTACAAACCCAACTAGGAATGTGGATTTTAAAGTTTTTTTAAGCATTTCGGATAGATAAGTATTGGTTTTCATTTTGATATGGTTTTGTATCTGATTTGCAAAAATAAGGCCAAACTTTTAAATTACACGTATTCAAGCTTTACAAATTATGTTTTCGTTACACAAAAATGATATTTCGTCAGTCTAATGTTAATGAATTGTTAATTTCTGTCATTTTTGACTTTCTGATTCCAATTCGTCCCAATATTCTACAGCCCTTCTTAAATGGGGTATTACAATGGTGCCACCTACAATAGTGCCGACTGACAAAATTTCAAAGAGTTCATTTTTATGGACACCCAAAATATGACATTTTTCCAAGTGATATTTTACACAGTCGTCACATCTTAGGACCAAAGAAGCGACCAATCCCAACATTTCTTTGGTTTTTGAATCGAGTGCGCCCTCTGAATAAGTTTGAGTGTCTAAATTAAACAATCGCTTGATTACCAAATTATCTGAAGCCAGAATTCGTTCGTTCATTTTGCTTCTATACTCATTAAAAGAGGTTATACTATTGTCCATTTTTAGAATTTTTTCAATTTTATTTGCAAGATACACCTAAAGTTGTATTTTTGCAGTCCGTTTGAGAAAAAGACACGCTCAAATTTTAAAAACGGTATCGTAGCTCAGTTGGTAGAGCAAAGGACTGAAAATCCTTGTGTCGACGGTTCGATTCCGCCCGATACCACTTGAAAGGCCTCAATTTGAGGCCTTTTTTTTGTTTAAAAATTAAAAAACATATAATTGTCTATATCGATTTACTGTTACGGTAAACATTATGTTAAGTTCATAGATATATCTCAATTTTGAAGAATTTAATACGGTGTTGGATTTTTGAATTTCCAAACTTCGGAAACGGATTACATTGGACACACTTTAAAGTATTCTGGTTACTGATTTGATTGAATATAAAAATCAATTGAGGCAATTTCATCCCCAAAAAAACAATTTGAACCCCTTGGTGTTCTTTTGATTGTGAGACAATTAAAATCAGAACAATTTCTACCCATAGACATTCAACAAGCTTGGGATTTCTTTTCTTCGCCAAAAAATTTAAATGAAATTACCCCACCAGAAATGACATTTAAAATTATATCTAAGATCCCTGAAAAAATGTATCCTGGATTGTTTATTACCTATAAAATATCTCCATTTTTAGGCATCAAATTAGACTGGTGCACTGAAATTACCCATGTTAAAGATGGAGTCTATTTTGTAGATGAACAGCGTTTAGGCCCTTATCGAATTTGGCACCACGAACATCATTTTGAAAAAGTTGAGAATGGGGTCTTAATGACTGATATTTTGCATTATGATATAGGTAAAAGCTTTATTGGTTGGGTTGCAGGAAAACTATTCATTGATGCTCAAGTAAACAAGATATTTAAATATAGAGAAGCCCGCTTAAGAGAATTGTTTCCTTAGGTTAGACTAACAGTTTTTGATTGCTCCTCTAATTTTACGATATTCGCAACTTTATAATTAAGGCATGCAACTATTTAAGGAAATAAAAAACAATGTTCAAGGATTGAAATATGTCAGTGATCATCAGAAACTATTTTTGCGCAATACTGCTATTGCTATTATTATTTGGGTGTTTATTGGGGATAGCTTGATTTTAAATAACTTTTTCACCCAAGTTGTTTCCCATTTTTCTTTTTGGACCATCGGATTTATTTCAGATAAAACTCCTGAAATTTATTACCATACAGATAAATTGGGTTTGGTAAGTGGCAACGTAAATGATTTTAGAGGTCGTGTTTGTATTGGCTCGCCATGTAATGGAATGGATTTATATTATTTGTGTTTGGCATTCATTTGGGTTTTTCCCACAATTTCGAAGAAACGAAAAGTATTATACGGAATAATCGGTGTAGGCGTAATTTTTGTTGCAAATGTTTTACGCATTGCCGCCTTATTCGAATTGCTTGAAAATCACCCAGATTGGTTTGATTTATTTCATAAAACCATTTTTCAATTTATCATTTATTTATTATTATTTATTCTATGGGGATTTTATCTGAAAGACACTCGCAAAAAAGTCGAGCCATCCGTTTAGTGCTTTTTTGTTTCCCGATGTGGGTTATTTACGTCGGGTATCATTTTTTCAATAAGTATATATTAATGGACAATCATTCACAAAGTAGTTGGATGCATATCTTTGATTCATCGGCGGTTCGCTTTGTGATTCGAGAGTTAATGACGTATACCATGGGGTTCATAGGGTATTATTTTATTAAAAGAAATACACACACCTCTTTTCATATTCAGTTTTGGGTTTTGCTTGCTTTGTTGGATGTTTTTTGTATTACCGTTGGTTTTATTAGAGTGAGTGTCGTTAATTTTAAAATTCTTCACGATTTTTATAATAATGTAATCCTAATTATTTCTACCCCGCTTTATTTTGTGTTCTTTTCGGTGTATGCAATATATTTTGATCCCAATACGGAATATGTTAAAAACCAATAATGTATTTGCGATTTTCGCAGTGTTATTTGGTTTTATTCATACTTTAAACGCTCAGAAATCAATTACATCATCTTATTTATACGGACAAATGGTCCCGCATACCGTTTATACTGAACCTTTGCGAGCAACTGTAAATGGATTTCAATTGGATGCAGATTGGGATTTGATGGTAGAAAGGAGGGCGAATTTCCTCCTAAAAAAGGAGAAATATACCGTTCGGAATATCGGAGTTTCATTGTTATATATGAACATGGGACACGCATCAACTGGCAAACAATTTGCGGCAGGCCTTAGCTTGGGAGCCAGTTATCCATTAACGGACAAACTTGGAATTAGATGGCGAGTGGTTCATGGAATTTCATATTTAACTCAGAAATATGATTCTATTTCTAATCCAATAAATTTAGCAATTAGTTCAAATTTGAATTACTATGCGAACTTAAATGTTGAATTAAAATACCAGTTGGCCTCTAAGTTTGGATTAAATTTAGGTGGTAGCATAGTACACGCATCAAATGGCAATTGGCATAAACCCAATGGCGGACTAAATGCATTTTGTGTGAGTGGTGGATTAATTTATAACCCATACGGATTGACTGTTTCAAAACATCATTTATATCGAGAAAGGAGGAAGTTTTTTGCGTATCCTTATAGTCTAGGTGTTAAATTGGCTTTGCGTGATCATTCTTGGGAAAACAGGAGAAAGTTTGCCGTTTGGGTGTTTGAAGCTTCTTATCGGGTTCAAAAAAGCAATCGAAATTTTTGGGATTTTGGTGTGGATTTATTTAATGACCCACTTTATTTTTGGGATAAAAAAAATAATAGAACTGGTCTTATAATTGGTCAGCAGTATGAATTGGGACTTAGAGTAAGCCATGTTTTTTTGTTTGGCAGATTAGGATTGCGTACCGATTTGGGGTATTACGTCTTGCGTCCGGTAAATTCAAAAAAGACGTTTTATTATAATGCTTTTGGCTTCGATTATCGATTAAACCAGCGGGTTATATTAAAGAATCGAATAAAGGCACATCTAAACGATGCCGATTATATGGAGTTTGGTTTAAGTTATTTATTTTAATTTAAAATCGAATTCCAATTCGAATGCCAGAATTAGCAGATAATCCAAAACCGGATAAGGTAGTTTGTTCGGTTGTGATTTTTATATTGCTTTGACTGTTCCATGTTTCTTGAAATCCTTGGAAAACATAACTATATCCATAAGAAATTTCACCACCAATGTATACGTTTTTATAAATATAGTAATCTGCGCCAAAAACCAAACCAGCATTAAAACCGCCTCCGCCTGAAATTGTATTTTCATATTTGGCGTTCGCTGAATAACTAAATCCATTTAATGTATTATTTCCAATAGTAGACGCCCCCAATAACTGAAATCCTATTTGAGCTCCAGCGTATGGAGATAGTTTTTCGGTTCCTGGAAAATGATATTCACTGCCCATGGCAAAATCAAAGTTCCAACTACTTTGTTTTACTTTCCCAGAATTGTTGAAATTTCCTTGATCATAAATGTTATATTCTTGTTTGAATTGCGTAAAACCTGTTAAAACCCTAACAGCAAAGTTATCGTTTAAAAAATACCGCAAACGAATGGCAGGTATTTCTAAATTAATTGGACTTGATCCTGTTTGGAAGTTTAAATTGGCTTCAATGGTGAATTTGTCATTTGTTTTTTGGGCAAACAAAGTGCTACTCATTGCAAATAGTGTAAAAAAAATTGTTTTTCTCATCTGTGTGTAACTATACAGCGAAAATAACCATTCATATACGATTTAAGTTAATTTTGAATATAAATGAATCGAATCATTGCATTATTCTGTTTTTTCTTTTTTTGTGGGATGTTATACTCTCAGCAATGGAAATTTGGAGACAGTGTGAAATTGGCGTTTAATAATAAACCAACTTTTAGTGCAGGTCTAGATGGGAAATACTCTTATGTTTCTGGAATTCCAGTTAACATATTGGGTGTAAGATTGGGTGCGGATTACAAAAAGATTGGAATTTATGGTGGACTGTATTCTACTTACATTCAAGATAATGCCGCCAAGAATGAATATGCTTATTTTTATTTGGCCGCTCAGGGGGAATATCGTTGGTATCGAACTTACCGTTGGCAATTGGTTCAAACAGTGCAAATTGGTGTAGGTACTGCAGATTTGACCATTCGAAAGCCGAATGGAGAGGAAGAATTGTCAACACGAATGATAATCCCCATTGAAACTGGTGTTTTGGGTACTTATCGTATTTGGAAGTTTATTGGCGTATCTGGTGGCGTGGGCGCAAGAATTTCTGCAACTCCCAACACCTATTTTTCTTCTTCTTTTTATACCTTGGGTTTTGTGCTCTTTTTTGATGAACTGGAAAAGACCTACAACTCCATTTCAAAATAAAAAAAGTCATTCTTATGAAGAATGACTTTCTCTAAATTATATTTAATAAGGTTTATTTTTTATTCATGTTTTCGACATGCCCAATAAATTCAACCATTTTATCTACATCAATTCTATTGGCAACGATTTTTTTGTTTTCATCCAGTACATATATTGTAGGACTAGATATTACATAATATGAATATAATGCATCCGCATATTTTTGGTTGGTTACCTCGCCGCGAAGCAGGTTTGTGAATTCTTTAATTTCAGGGTGTTTACTTAAATATTCATACCATTCTTTCTTTTTATCTCCTGAAGCCAATGTGATAACTTTCCAGCCTTTGCTTTTGTTTTCCTCATAAATTTTTGCCAATTTCGGCATAACTTCTTTACAATGACCGCATGTAGGATCCCAGAACATTAAAATGGTGTATTTGCCTTTAATACTATTGGTGTTAATCCAAACAGAATCTTGGTTTTTTAATTGCAATTCAGGAGCAACTTGTCCAATTAAAGAATGAGAACGACGATAGGCGTTTTCGCACATTTTGGCGACGGTTGAGCTATCTACCCACCATGCTCTTCCTTGGCAATATTGAGATAAGGCCATGTGTACAAATGCTCTATCCAAACCCATAATATTTGAAGATTCGAATCGATTGGTTAAATACCAAATAATGTATTTTTCATTTTCAATTGTATTTTTTGTTTTTTGAAGTAACATGTTACTGGCATCAATACTAGAATCTGCGTCTGGCAGCATAATTTTGTCAAAATAGAAATCCAATTTCTGCTTTAGCACATTTACTGGCATTCTAACCAGCGCTTCCTCGTTAAAATCAACATTGTCCCAGTAATGTTCTTTGAAATATCGAAAAGGGTAGCTGCTGTCTTTGGTACCATCGGCTTTAGTCGGAAGTACTTCAGGTATATTTACAGAAATCATGGCATTTAAAAAACGAGACAACATGCTCGATGGATACCTTGAAATATAGATACTGTCGTACTGTGATTTTTCCAAAAG
>CAMAQS010000003.1 GCA_945860565.1 Chitinophaga pinensis
CCAACTCAGTGTTTCCATACATCACAGAAACCAAAATTGTATTCGGCTTAACTGCTTGTTCTATTTGATTCAACGTAATTAAACCATCGCTTCCAACAGGTAAATAAGTAATTTCTGCTCCGGATCTTTCTAAATGCTTACAAGCATCTAAAATTGCTTTATGCTCAGTAGATACAGTTATTATATGATTTCCTTTTTCGGCATACATTTCAAATACCCCCTTTAACGCTAAATTATTACTCTCGGTCGCTCCGCTAGTGAAAATTATTTCCTTTGAATTTGCATTAATTAGATTAGCCACTTGCTCTCTTGCATAATCCACAGCCTCTTCCGCTTTCCAACCGAAAAAGTGGCTTTTACTCGCAGCATTTCCAAAATCCTCTAAAAAAAAAGGAATCATCTTTTCTAATACTCTTGGGTCAACAGGAGTGGTGGCATTATTATCTAAATATATGGGCAGTTTCATGGTGTTTTAATTTAAATTAGATTGTTTCTAAACAACAAAATTAACAAACAACTATCAAAAACGTTCACTTATTGTCTTATTTTGTATAAATTAATCAAAATTCTCATGAAAAAGTTAGAACATATTGGAATTGCTGTAAAAAATTTAGAAGAATCAGAAGCACTATTCGCAAAACTATTGGGTACAAAACCTTACAAAAGAGAAATCGTAGAGAGCGAACAGGTAACTACTTCCTTTTTTAAAATTGGTGACATAAAAATAGAATTATTGTCTGCTATAAACGAACAAGGTCCAATTGCTAAATTTATAGAAAAAAAAGGAGAAGGAATTCACCATTTGGCATTTGAAACGGAAAGCATAATTCATGAATTGGAACAAAAAAAAGAAGAACTTTTTGAAATAATTAACCAAGATCCGAAAGATGGAGCTGATAATAAATTAATCTCTTTTTTACACCCCAGATCAACCAATGGCGTGTTGATTGAGTTATGTCAAGAAAAAATTAATCCCTAATCAAATTATTGAATTTGAAATTTGTTACTAACTTTTGAATAAAATCATTGCACTTTCTTCGAAAAAGAAAAAAATCATGAAAATAGATACTTATTTTTGATTTATGAGTTTTTTTCCTTCAGACTGGGAAGACGAAGATTTTGAGGAGAATTACGATTCTTTTCAAGGCGATGTAGATGGTTTGGTAAGTGATTTTGAGTCAAAATCTCGCGACACCTTCACCGCACGCGAATTAATTGAATTATTCAGATATTATAGTAGTCAAATCCCCGATAGTCCTGACCATTTTCACTCTGAGAAATATGCGCGAATGGTTATTGAAATTGGTATTCAGAAATTTCCTTATATACCCATTTTCACCCTACATATGGTCGAATGGCTAATGAGAGAAAACAAGTATAGAAAAGCCCACAAATATCTCGAGCAAGCTACTGCATATACCCCTTTTGAACCATCATTAATGATGATGAAATCTATTCTATTAAGTCATGAAGGTGCGCGAAAATTAGCTTTTGATACTCTAAACAGTACAATTGAAATAATTGGAGACGATGATGCTTTACTTGAAGACTTTTTGGACATGGTTTTGCATTACGAGCAATATGATCTGGCAGAACCAATTGCCAAAAAAGCCATTAAAGTTGATGCGGATATTATTCCAATTTTAGAAAAATATCTTAGTAAAACTGAAGAATCTCACATTATTGAAATGCTGATTCCTGCCATTGAAGCCCAAATTGACAAAGATCCTTATATGGCCGAAGCTTGGTTCGTATTAGGTTCTGCGCAAATGGCTCTTAGCGACTACGAAAAGGCACTTACAGCACAAGACTACGCGGTAACAATCAATGATAATTTCGCAGATGCTTGGCACGCATTGGCAGAGTGTCACTATGAATTACAACATTTTCAAATTGTTATAGACATTTACGAAAATTTAATAATTAAATTCCCTAAAAAATCATTGGAACCAATTGACGGTTTGTATGCTTGGAGTTTGCACGAAGTTGGAAATTCCATTAAATCAAGAGAAGTTTATAAGCAAATATTAAAAAGAAGCCCAAACGATGCTGAATGTTGGTATAGCCTAGGTCTTACACTGCAACACGAAAATCAATTCAATATAGCCATAGCCTATTTAGAAAAAGCATATCAATTAGACCCTACTGAAGCAGATTATGGCATTGTTTTAGCCGCAGCATATTTCGGTGATAATCAAACTGAAAAGTGGCAAAATTTGTATGAAGAAATAAGTGATGCTTTTCCATTTGAACCAGAATTATGGCTTGATTGGGGTGTTGCCCTTTATGAAACTGGACAAACTGAAAAAGCATTAAACATTACCGAGACTGCTTTAGAAAACAACCCACATAGTATCCATCTCCTATATCGCTTGTCTGCATTGTGCTATCTATCTGGAAACCACGATTTATCATTAATGGTGTTAGAAAAAGCCCTTGAATTTGATTCTGATGAGTATCACACTCTGTTTATTTTCGCTCCCGAATTAAAAAAATCCGTCAAAATAATGGCCTTAATAACAAAATTTATTCAGTCCAAAACCAAAAATGAATAAACACCTTTTTAATCTAAATAATTTACCCGCTAGAACTCCTAAACCAAGAAATATTGGGTTAACTATGGTCATGGATAAAGGGTTATCATTAAGAGAAGTTGAGGATTTATTATCTAACACACCTACATTAATAGATTTAGTAAAATTGGGTTTTGGCACAAGTGTAGTGACTCCAAATATTGAAGAAAAAATAAACTTGTATCATCAAGCCAACATTCCAGTTTATTTTGGAGGGACTTTATTTGAAGCTTATATTGTAAGGAATCAATTCAACGACTATCTCAGACTTTTGGACAAAACCAAAATCACTCATGTGGAAATAAGCGATGGCTCAATAAATTTAAACCACAATTTAAAATGTGAATACATTCAAAATTTATCAAAAAACTTCATCGTTTTAAGTGAAGTTGGGAGCAAAGATGCCGAAAAAATTATTCCACCATACGAATGGATTGAACAGATGGAAAAAGAGTTGCAAGCAGGTGCTTGGAAGGTAATTGCCGAGGCTAGAGAATCAGGGACTGTTGGAATATTTAGAAATTCTGGCGAAGTACGTTCGGGTTTAATTGCTGAAATTATAAGAAAAATCCCTATAGAGCATATAATTTGGGAAGCCCCACAGAAACAACAACAAGTGTGGTTCTTAAAATTGTATGGTACAAACGTAAATTTAGGAAATATATCACCCAGTGAAGTAATACCTCTAGAAACACTTAGGCTTGGATTAAGAGGAGATAGTTTCGACTTTTTCTACCCTCTTATTTAAATCGGTTAATTAATGCTAAAAGATCTTCCTTTGATCTTCCTCCTAACGATTCATGCACAACAACTCCATTTTTGAAGAAAATCAATGTTGGATAACCGGTAATATTGTATTTAGAAGCAATATCCATTTGATCTTCTGCATCTACTTTTAAAACATTTACAACATCTTTATTTTCCATTTTTATCTCTTCGATAAATGGCGCCATTTGTTTGCATGGACCACACCAAGTGGTATAAAAGTCCACCATTGTTAGCTTCTCTTTACCAATTTCAACTAAAAACTGATCCAAACTTAATTTGTCGTCAGACTTTGAATCGGAAGAATTACATTGAGAAAAACCTAAAATCAAGCCCACGAATAATACTATTGCAAATCTCATTTTTTCTTTAATAAATATTTCTTCAAATTTACTCATTAGATTTTGAATAACTTTGCGTTGTGACTAAAAATAATACTGAAATATCAATTGTAGTTCCACTCTATAATGAAGAGCATAATATTCTCGCTTTCCACGAAAGATTACTTAATTCAATTGAATCACATGAGGAAAACTTCGAAATTATTTATGTAAACGATGGAAGTAAAGACAATACACTTTTTATCATCCATCAAATTAGCTCTCAAAATCAAAAAATAAGATACATTGATTTCTCAAGAAATTTCGGCCATCAATTAGCCATTACTGCAGGAATAGAACATTCTAATGGAAATTATATTGTTATAATTGACGGTGACGGTCAAGATCCTCCAGAGTTAATACCCACATTGCACGAAAAGGCAAAAAGTGGTTTTGAAGTAGTCTACGCCAAAAGGAAAAAACGAAATGGTGAAAGCATTATGAAAAAACTTACTGCAAAATTATTTTATAGACTTTTAGCCAAAATTACAAATATAGAAATACCTGTAGATACCGGCGATTTTCGCATCATTCATAAAAAAATAAAAGAAATTTTGCAAAAAATGCCAGAACAACATAAATATGTTCGAGGTCAAATTGCTTGGATTGGATTTAACCAAACTTTCTTGGAATACGATCGAGAAGAACGGATGCATGGGCAAACAAAATTCACGTATAGGAAAATGATTCGCTTTGCTTTGGATGGAATTAGTAGCTTTAGTAATTGGCCATTAAGAGTTGCAACAATAAGTGGATTTATAGTTTCATTTTTTGCATTTTTATTAATTATATATAGTTTGTATCAAAAGTTTTTTGGTTACACCGAGAAAGGATGGACATCAATGCATATTTCAATTTTGTTTCTTGGAGGGATCCAACTAATAGGAATTGGAATATTGGGTGAATACTTAGGTCGTGTAAGTGAGAATGTCAAAAATAGACCTCACTATATAATTCGCGATACCAATTTAAATGAAAACGATTAAAGAACCGTTATTTTTCTTACTTGGTTGGTGCTTATTTCAAATCTCTTTGGGTTGGTTAAGTTATCTAGATCTACCTCCATTTGGTATGCACCAAGGAGCGCAAGCAGATAGAGCAAGTATTGCTTTCAATTACTTTTCTGAATCATGGAATTTTTTTTTACCTCGAGTTATGGAAGATCGAAATGCCAACGGTATTGTTGGTCTAGAATTTCCAATTATTCAATATATCACTGCAATTTTTTACAAACTATTTGGATTTCACAATCACACTTATAGATTGGTTGTTGGAATAATTGTCTTTTTTGGACATTTTGCTGCCTGGAAAATCATATCACAATTTGCGCAAAATACAATCCACAGAATTGCAATTTTGGGACTTTGGGTACTTTCCCCCCTGATGTGTTTTTATACATTTAACTATCTGCCAGATTTACCAAGTATGGCATTTTCTATAATTTCTTATGCCTTTTTTTTCAAGTTCTACTATGAGAAGAAGTCAAAATTTTATTATCTTTTTCTAATTTTTATTGGACTCAGCTCTTTAGTGAAAATTACAAATCTCATTCATTTAATTGCTGTCGTTGCCATAATGTTGTTTAAAAACCGATTTGCCACCAAAAAAATGGAGTATTCAAAAACGAACATGTGGATTTCGATAATTCCTATTTTGTTTGTATTAACATGGTATAAATATGCAAATTATTTAACGCACCAAACCAACAATTTCCATTTTTTACAATCAATTCACCCTCCAAGTAATTTAGCGGAGTTTTTTGAAAACTCAAGATTTGCTATTAACACATGGATCGATAGTTTATATCCGCGTTTATATTTATGTATTCTGCTCATTTTTTACCTAATAACCATTATTGTATCACGGAAAAAAATGACCCTAATTGGAATTCTAAGTATTATCACTTTATTGGGATATTTAAGTGTTTTCACTTTATTCAATAAACAATTTAAATATCACGATTACTATCAAACCTTATTCTACTCAATTTTTCTTTTTATTTTAATCTGGCTATACGAACAGACAAATAAATTTATAATTTCCACTAGAAAAACCAATCTTAAATGCGGATTGAACCTAGGTATGTTAATTTTAGTTGGTTTTAATTATTCACATTCAAAAAGAATATTATCAGCAACATTTGATTTTGGGAATTATTATTGTCAAAATGCAGTGAATGTTAAACCATCCGATTTTGAACTATTAAAATCTTGGCTTGATAAGAATATTCCAAAAAACAAACAATTACTTATAGGATTCGACCCAAGTCCTAACACCACTCTATATTTATTACATAGAAAAGGCATTAGAATTGCACCCGATTTTTCAGATCAACTTGCGATTGACTTAATTAAAGAAAAGTTGAAAAGCAACAAAAATGTCGCCCCAATATTTGTGTGTAACGACACAAACTTGCTAAATAAATTACCAAAACTAAAATCAATGTTAGGCAAACCTATACACAGAGTTTCAGTCTTCAATATTTATAAAATTCCCATGTTCTACTGAGTAAATGGATAACTCAGTTGGACTCCAAATCCCCCACCGTGCTCCTTGCTTGGAATAAGAAAAGATTCTAACCCTCGTATATAAAACTTCAAATTATTGGATCCTTTAACAAAACTGAAGTTCGCATTAATATCATACGTATCAAATCCTCCAACAGATAGCCCTATTGCCCCATTAAATGGAATTTTACCCAGTTTAAAGGACTTACCCAAGTCAATACCTAATCTAGGGACATATCCCAAAATGTGTCGGTAGTCCAATTCAACGTTAAAAAAAGCACTATTTCCTGCAGGATTAAAAAATATTTTATGATACTCTACATTTGCAAAAAATGGCGACAAAATCATACCTTTTCGATTAGACTCTATAAAGTTTAGTTTACTTGAAATGGTGTCCCTTTGGCGACTAAACCAGTTAGTGCCTCTTAAATCGGAATAACTCAATTTAACCGGTGTAATGTTCACTGCATCTCCCGAGTTCCAATTTTGAACACTTAAACCATTATCTGTAAATTGCACATTTCGCGAAAGCGTATTCGCGTTGTTTACAACTATAAATCCGAAATTGCTTATTTGAAAATTGAGGCTATTTGATTTGTTTAAAATTTTAGAGAAAACAAAACCCACTTGAATACCATAACCGGTGCCCCAAAAATCATAACCTGTATTTTGGGAATACATAGATCCATTTAAGCTAATTGAATCTCCAAGATTATTTGAGTAAAACTTTAAATCATTTGTTTCTAGAGATTGATAAGATAAAACTTGAGAAAATTGAATTTCTGGAACAACTCTAAAATTAGACCCTAAGTATCTTGGTAAATTATACGATTTTAATTCAAACTTTAATATTCGTTGATTTAATCCATTTATTTTATTATTTGCTGGATTTAATTCCTTGCCTAAATATTTTGAATTACCCTGAAAGAACAATGAATAAGCATCTTTGGTAAATTTCGCACCCAGCATTGACTGCGAAATAAGTTTTATTGATCGTAGGTTTGTTTTTAAATCAATAGGTAAGAAGTCAAAAAACGGCAACAATTGCATCCCATATTCTTGAAAATATCCGACCTTGTTGTTTGAATTCAATAACTCCAAATTTGATTGAATTACATTCGTTTCAATATGACCCCCATAAGCAAATTTGGAAATAAAACTAAGTGGTAAAGTATTTGATCCTGAATGCAAATTATACCAAAAAACCGGTTTCCATTTTTTTAAAGATTGAATTGGTTCTGGTTTTACTATTGTTTGGTCTTCATTATTGGATTGAGAATTTCCTAGTGTATCTAATGTTTTACCATAAGATACAGAAAAAATGAAAATGCAAAAAAAGAAATTAATTTGTCTTAGCCTCATACTCAAATTGCAACCTCGCGTTCATTTTAATATTACTTGTATTATAAATCTTCTTCACATTGCTTGAACTTCCACCATTCACTTTCAATTTTAAGGCTACAAATTTTGTGTTTTTTAATATTGAAATTTTTGACTTTGGCAAGTGAATAGAAATTGTCGATTTTGAGGCATTTACCAAAAGACCGTTTACATCAATCACTGCTGAAGCCACACCATCTGTTGGATGCACGTCTAGACTACCTACAGATTTATAATTTTCGTCAAGGGCTTCAACTTCCAAAGAAAAACCAAATGGAAATGTATTTTCCATATCAATAAACATTATTCCACTTTTAACCCGTTCGATATTTCCTATTTTAGTAAAATCAACCCCTTGAGTATCGCGTAAAACTAAACCATCAATTGCAAGCGAAATAGGGGCTTTCATTTTCATTATCACGTCTATTTTTGAATCGTCAAAAACAAAATCTGTATAATTATTAATATTGCCATTTGGTGAAATTTCGGTCTCCAAATCATATTCCAATTCTTGAGGTAGATTTTCTAGAAATTCCTTTATATTGGAATTAGATGTATTAAGTGCAACTTTGGTTTCAGTATAATCCCCCCTATTAAAACTGGGTTTATCAACAAATAGGTCACTTTTTAATGGAACCGCATCCAAAGTAATGTTTTGATTGGAAAAAGTATTTTTTCCGTCAACCTTAAACAGTTTCATGCGTCCTTCAGTTCCTATGCTGTTTCTTAAAAGAAAATCTATACTCACATCTTTAAATTTCATGTCACCACTAAGTCCTTTAAACAACTCAAAGGCAGCTTTAGAATTGCCCGTTCTTGATAGTGTATTGCCTAAATAACCGATTGCATATTCTGGCTTTAAAGACTCAATTCTATATTCTAATCTAATGCTATCTTTAAGCCCAACGGCCAATTTTCTACCACTACTGTCTAGCGTAACTCTTAACACTTGGTGAAACGTATTTACGGTATCTTTTACATCCGGATCTTTCCCTCTAAAATCCAGTAAATAACCTTGCATTTCATAAACTTGTTCTGTTACTGCTACACCTTGTCCACCAGGTCCAGGTAACATCATTTCTTGATAAAAAGGTTTGCCGTCTTTTATTGCACCCGGCAAAGAAAGAACCATTCTCATGTCTTCCTGAATGGTGCTTTCTACTTTAATTCGAAGCCTACCACTTGCAACCTTAAAATATTTCACTTCTGCGCCACCCATATAAAGTGTTAAACCTTCATCTTGATCAATTACATTTTGGGTGGGAAATGCCGCAATTGCATAACTTGGTCTGAGATTTCTAACACCGAGTGTAACATTTATACCTTTTTTTGATTCTACCAAAACCAAACCACCACTTGCCTCTGTTATTAATCTTTTGACCACACCCACCAAAGATTTAGTGACCGTTTTACCTTTTAGGTCAATTGTTTTTGAAGATGACCCCCCTTTTTTTGGAATATTGGCAAAAGAATCAATGGCAACAAGTGAATTATCTGATTTATTTCTCAATTCAAATACTACCAATCGTAAATCCACAGGTAGTTCATTCTCTATGGTAATATCCAAATAGCCAGTATCTAAAGTTGCCGTTTCAAAAAATGCACTTGCATCAATATCTGTAGGATCTAAATCTTTTTGATCTTGCGAGGGCAAATCAGCTTGTTGACCATCTAAAATATTAAACAATGGATTTATTTGACCCAATGTAATTTTATTCTGTATGATCTGATCATTCAGTCGTAATTTTTTCAAATTAAATGATGCATCGATACCAGTATCTGATGATTGCAAATCATTAATTTTATAGGAATATAACAAATTCTCATATTCTAAACTATAACCACTATCTGAGCTACTCTGATTTAAGTACTTTGAGTCTACAGAATTAAAAGTAAGATCAGTTTTAAACAATGGAATTGTGTTGTCTACATCCCAAGTTGTTTCATTCTTTTTGCAAGATGACAGTATCGAAAGTAACGTAAAAATACACCAGGCTGATTTTTTTACATTCATAATTTCTATTAAAATAAGCAGCAATTTAAGTTCAATTAATAAATGAACAATTATTTTCTAAAAAAATGATTGTAATATGTCCTTAAAATCACAAATAATAATAAACACCAAAAATTAATATCCCCCAAAAAGTCAAAGATAAAATCATATAAAGTAAAATTTTCAATTTGTTAAAATTCAATGATACGGCGAGAAAACAACCCACTGGTATGCTCAAAACCAATGGTGTAAGTAAGGCAATTATTCCAATATTTCCATTATTTTTAAGCCACAAAAATAATTTCGAAGGATTTTTCTTTTTGCTCGGATTTTTAGAAAATTTCAAACGTCCAAAAGCAGCTTTAATCCAAAACCCACCCCATGTAAACAATAAAACTCCGGTCAATCCACCAACAAATGTTAAAAAAAATCCCATAATTGGAGAAACATAAATTACTGCTAATGAAGTACCAATTATGTACTTAACTATACTCACTAGTATAATATTTCCATACAAAAACCAATTCTCCATCCCCGAAATTAAGAATTTTACCTAGTAAATATGTGTCGATGAGTTTTTATTTGCAATTTTGCATTAATTGAAACGCCTTAATCCATATAAATTTCTAATCTTTTCCATATCTATATTGTCATGTTCGTTTGTTTTTGGTCAATTTCCCTTGACCACAAAAATTGGCAATGTTTCAGGCAATATTTCGGAAAGAGATACTTCAACAAAAGACACTTCAAAATCCACTCCCAAAAAAACAAAAGCGAAATATTATCCTTTAAAGCAAAATTCGGAAAAACTTTGGAATCAAATAGACAGTTTGAATTTTGCAGATTCTACCGCATCTGAATATCATTGGTATACCATAAATCAACGCAGTAAAATGCCAATTTCCGACTTAGGTATTCCTTCATCCCCTTCCAAAGAATTATTTCTTAAACCAGAATTTCAAAGTTTAAATTCTGGAATTTCCATTCATAAATCAAACAACCTCACCCCTTCAAACTTCTATTTTAACAAAGTTGGTCAACCTTTCACTGAATTTAGATATGTGCAGGGTGACGGATTATTCATTGGTCTTGAAGCATTACATACACAGAATTTTTCCAAAACTTGGAACGCAACTATCAACTATCGCACTCTATCGAATGAAGCGCTATATTCTGGTTCAAATCAAGATAATTTATCTAGAAATCTTGGGATTGGCAGCAATTTCGAATCACAAAATAAAAAATACATACAACAGATTATTTTTACTTGGAATAGATACAAGAGAGTTGAAAATGGTGGCAACAATGCAGACTCTCTTTTTTATGGCCCACCTGGAGCTCAAGGAGATGGTTTTGGTTTAAGAAAATTTGGATTTTATAATCCAAGCCTTTTGTCCGCCAAGTCTATCAATAACTATTTAACTCATAGCTTCAAACATAAATATTATTTTGACAGTTCATACAAATTTAGTTTGTTTCAAGAGTTTATTATAGATCGCGTAAATTACTATTATTCCGATTTAACCAGGGATTCAATTTTTTATGGCAAAGAATTCAACTATGATTCACTTGAAGTAAATGACAGTAGTTCTTGGAATAAATTTAGCCACCAACTAGGAGTAGGCTACAATTTGAAAGGAATTAAATTAAATTTAGGCTATATATATGAGCAAATGACATATAGTTATGTTTCTAATTCTCTTCTTCGTTTTGAAAATAAATACATCAATCATGGAATAAAGCTAGATATTTCAAAAAAAATAAGTGGTTGGCAACTATTTTCAAAAAATGAATTCTATTTATCTGGATTCTCGAAAAACAATTATTCAATTAATGTTTTTCTAGATAAAAAAATTGATTCTACCAGTAAAATTGGATTAACTGCCATTTCAAATAATCAAAATTGGAATATTTTCCAATCTTACTTTAAAAGCAATCATTTTAACTTCCAAGATAATAACAGCAGAAATCCAATGAAACATACAGATTTTGGATTAGAATATTCCAAAATCTTTAAAAACGTTCAATTAAATTTAACGACGAATGGGGGATTTATTGTCAATCCAATTCTAATTTTAGAAGATTTACAACCTGTGAATTCTAGTAGTTTTATTTATGGAAAATTGGGATTTGATATTAACATAAAACTAAAAAGTTTCAATTTGTATACGAATTTGTATTTTCAAAAATACAATTCAAAAGAAATCGACAACTTCGGATTGCCTCTTTTTTACAGCAAATTTGGTTTATATTATCAAAGAAATATGTTCAGTGGGTCATTATTTTTCAAATCTGGATTTGAAGGATTTTACACATCCAAATATCAGGGTATTCAATTCCAACCTGATTTACCAACTTTCAGCATAAATAGACAAATAATACTTGGCAATTACCCAATATTCGACTTTTTTGTAAGTGGACAAATAAAAACTGTAAATATTTTCCTAAAATTTGAACATCTAAACGAATGGTATATAATTCCAAATGTAAATGAACGCCTAGAAGATGTTTACAAATATCCTATACAACCATTTCGTTTTCGTTTTGGATTTGTTTGGAAATTTTGGAATTAATGTGCTTCTAGCCAATTGTTTCCGAAACCTGTTTCAACTAAAATTGGAACCGAAAGAATCATTGCGTTTTCCATGTAGTATTTTATTTTAGGGACAACTATTTCCAATTCTGATTTGGGAACATCAAATAAAAGTTCATCATGTACTTGTAAAATCATTTTTGTTTTTAAACCACTAGTTCTTAGCCAATCATTCACTTTAATCATAGCAATTTTAATCATATCGGCTGCACTCCCTTGAATGGGAGCATTAATGGCATTGCGTTCAGAAAATCCCCTTACAGTAGCATTGGCACTGTTGATGTCTCTAATAATTCTTCTCCTCCCAGTAATTGTCTCAACAAAACCTAGTTCACGTGCAGATTGAATGGTCTTTTCCATGTAGTCTTTTACACCAGAAAATTCATTAAAATAAGTCTCAATTATTTCTTTGGCCTCACTTCGGGGTATTTGAACTCTTTGACTCAAACCAAAAGCAGAAATTCCATAAATAATGCCAAAATTTACAGTTTTCGCTTTTCGACGCATTTCTTTGTCAACCTCGCTAGGTGCTACTTTCCATACTTTAGAAGCGGTGGCCGTATGAATGTCTAAACCAGAATTAAATGCTTCAATCATAGCCGAATCATTTGAAATGTGTGCAATGATTCTAAGTTCTATTTGAGAATAATCTGCACTTAGTAAAACATGCTGATCGTCTCTTGGAACAAATGCTTTTCTTATCTCTTTTCCCAAATCCGTTCTAATCGGAATATTCTGCAAGTTTGGATTCTGCGAACTCAACCTTCCCGTTGCAGCAACTGCCTGATTGAAGCTTGTATGAACTCTATTGGTATTTGGGTTTACCAATAATGGAAGTGAATCTACATATGTACTTTTCAATTTCTGTAGTGTCCGGAAATTCAAAATCAATTCAACAATTTCGTGTTTACCTACCAACGAATTTAGAGTCTCTTCATCTGTTTGGTATTGTCCTGTTTTTGTCTTTTTAGGTTTTTCGGACAATTTTAATTTTTCAAATAAAACCAACCCTACCTGCTGTGGGGATGAAATATTAAATTCAGATCCTGCAATTTCAAAAATTTTATCTTGAATTATTAATGCTTGTCTATTTAGTTCTTTACTGTAATCTGTTAAAAAATCTGAATCTATTCGAATACCTTCTTTTTCCATTAATTCTAGAACACTGATCAATGGAATTTCAATATCTTCAAACAATGATTCTAAGTTATACTTCTTTAAAAGAGGCGCAAAAACCTGTTTCAGTTGCAGCGTAATATCTGTATCCTCTGAAGCATATTGAGCAATTATTTCTAATTCAACATCTCTCATTGAGCCTTGGTTTTTACCTTTTTTCCCAATTAACTCTTCAATGCTCACTGGACTATAATTGAGATATTTCTCACTTATTACCTGCATATTATGTTTATGATCTGGCTCTAACAAGTAGTGTGCAATCATGGTATCAAAAAATGGACCTTCAATTTTTAAATCATATTTAGACAATATGGCCAAATCGAATTTTAAATTTTGTGCTATTTTCATCTTTGAAGACAAAAAAATAGGTTGCAATCTTTGAACTAAATCTTTCGCTTCAAGGTAATTAACGGGAATTGGAAAATAACAACCTTGGTTTGAAGCCCATGAAATAGATATCCCTACCAATTCAGCAATATGTATATTTAAATCTGTTGTTTCTGTATCAAAACAAAACTCATCAACATTTTCCAAAATTGATAGAACTTCATTCCAATCTGATTGTGTTACGATTATTTTATACGCATGCTCTGTATTATCAATAGTTTTAAAATCATTTACTTCAATAGGTTGTTCAAATGGCAAATCGAACAAACTAGTCTGAAAAGGATTTGATTTTTCAGTCTTTTTTGGTTCACTTTTCAAAACAGAATCTGTTCCTATTGATTGGATTCTGCGAAGCATTGTTTTAAATTCCAACTCATTAAACACTACTTCAATTTTACTAAAATCGTAAGGTTTTAAAATTAAATCCAAGAGTTCGACTTCAATCGGAACATTTAAATCAATGGTGGCCAATTTTTTACTCAGAAGCGCTTGATTTTGAAATTCTAAAAACTTTTCCTTCATCTTTCCCTTCAGTTGGTGGGCATTGGCAATTACGCCTTCCACGCTGTTGTATTCTTGTATTAATTTTTTTGCAGTTTTTTCTCCAACCCCAGGAACTCCTGGAATATTATCTACAGCATCTCCCCATAAACCAAGAATATCAATTACTTTTTCAACTGAGTCAATCTCCCATCTATTCAAAATTTCTTTTACTCCTAAAATTTCGTCAGGATTGCCCATTCTACCTGGTTTGTAAATAAATATATGATCATTTACCAACTGACCAAAATCTTTGTCTGGGGTCATCATAAACACATCGATTTCAGTAAACCGATGAGCCAAAGTTCCTATAATATCATCGGCTTCATATCCATCTAACAACAAAACTGGAATATCAAAAGCATCCAAGATTTTAAGTAGATAGGGAAAACTCGCCCTCAAATCTTCGGGCATTGATTCTCTTTGAGCCTTATACGCTTCAAATTCAATATGACGATGTGTAGGTTTATCCGTGTCTAAAACGACTGCAATGTGTGTTGGTTTCTGTTTATTTAGTATATCAAGTAGAGTATTGGTAAATCCAAACATAGCACTTGCATTTAATCCGTAACTTGTAATTCTAGGATTTTGACTAAAAGCAAAAAAAGCACGATAAAACAGCGCCATTCCATCCAATAAAAATAATTTTTCTTGTGACATAAACTGCCTAGCAATTTACAAAAAGCAAATTGGATAAACCTAAATTGCCGTCAATAATTTCACTTCTTTTTAAATCCCAATGAGATGCCGTTAATACAATATCTTAAACCAGTAGGTTGCCCATAACCGTCATTGAATACATGACCAAGATGTCCGCCACAATTAGAACAAACTACTTCGGTTCTGCTCATGCCATGACTATTGTCTACAATTTCTTTAACTTTTGACTTATCAATACTTTGATAAAAACTTGGCCACCCACATCCAGCATCAAATTTGGTTTCAGAGGAAAACAATTCCTGCCCACAACCTTTACAAACGTAAGTACCTGAATCCCAAAGTGTTTCATATTCACTTGAATATGGTCTCTCAGTTGCTTTTTCTCTCAAAACTTGAAATTCTAAGGAATTTAGTTGAGATTTCCATTCCGTTTCAGTTTTTTCCAAAGGGAATTTGCTATTTTTATTGTCATTTATCATCTTCTTCGAATTATTCATACTTTTATTTATACACGCGCTAAAACACAAAATTGTTGCACACAACAAAAAAAAAATAGATTTTCATATAATTAGAACGAATATCACTTAAAAAAGTTCTATTTTGAACCCGTGAACTATTTTAGTCATTACTATTTCGATCATATTGTCAATAATCAAGATTACAATATGGGATTGTTGCTTCCAGATTTATTAAGAAATTATTCAAAAAATGAATATAACAAAAAGCTCATTAACAACAAAAATGGCTTTGAAAACGACCTTTCCAAGGGTGTAGTCTCTCATATTAAAAGAGATGCGTCATTTCATGAATCCATATTTTTCAAATCCGTTTACAACGAAAATTTAGAAATTTGTAAACGGATATTTGGTTTAAATGAAATCCCGAGATATTGGTTTGGAATTCATATTCTCATAGAAATGCAATTAGATCAAATACTAATAAAAACAGAAGAACATTTATTGCATAAAATGTATGAAGACATGGAAAAGGCAATTCCTTCAATTGAATTATTTTTATTTTCAATAGAACACCAAAATCACAACAAATTTTTAGATGGTGTGTTCAGATTTGTAGAATCAAAATACCTATTAAAATATAACGACGAAAATGGCATTTCATACGGACTTAACCGAGTATATCAACAGGTAAACGCAGACAACCGGACATGGGGACCTGAAATTGGTAAATCACTAATTCCATTGCTAGATTCTATAAATAATTCAATTCACAAACACTTCCAAACCCTTAGTTAAAAATCTTAAACATGCTCATCAGTAATAAAACAAACCACAAAATTAAGAAAGCCTCTTTCCAAAATTTATTTCTTTTATCTTCAAATATCGCAGGTAAAATCATTGATAGTGGAATGGTGAAAAGTGAAAAATACTCTTCATATTGGGTTGATCTATAGACAAATACAAAAGTGGCAAAAACAGAAATCATCGCCATAGCCATTTTGCTTCTTCGTGTTTCAACATTAGTTCTATAAAATGTACCAAAAAATCGAGCCAATCCAAACAAGCCATAGATTAAAGTTATGCCAATGAAAATCAAATCCATTCCATTTTTATGCCAATCAAACTTTACTTCTTTAAACAAAACAATCCAAAATTCCCAAACATTAAAAAATTGTAACTCATTAGAAATAAGGAAACTTAAAGAAGCCATTAAATAATAAGGCATAAACATGCCCGAAATAATTACAATTATATCACTTACTTTAACCGGTTTAAAAATCACAACACAAGTGATTAATAAAATAATTGACCAATAAAATTCCGGAATACACATGGCGGACAAACCAAACAACATGGCGGAAATAAATAAAGCATTTTTTGAATAATTTATCTTTAAGAATTTATAAATCATAACAATACCAAAAAGAAAAAAAATCTCAGCAACATTGACATTGTTTAATGTAAGATTTGAAGAAAACGCTGAATTTAATAAAATATAAAAAAGGAAAACACTATATCCTGGCTTATCTAAAATATTATAATTAAGTACCATTCTATTAATCATAATTCCCTTAAAAAGAACCAAAATCGTTGTGATAACAAATGCTAAAAAAGGAAACAAATTGATGTAATTTGTGTACTTAGACAAGAAACCTACTTGTGAAATTGGTGAAATGGCATGAGAATGGCAATAAAACATACCTGTACGTAGGCCTATAATTAAAAAACATAGTATTATGAAGTTGCCTAAGCTATTATCAAATATCCATTTAATCATTGTCACTAATCTTTATCCAAAACCATTGTTTATCTCGTATCAAAGGTACCGTAAATGAACAATAATTTGTTTCCCTTCCATCAAATGGAACTAGAACACAATAAAAGTTTTCACTATCTATTAAGATTTTTTTTTCCATTGTAAAATCTGGTTTTATTATAACATCAATAATTTGATTGTCCCTTGAAATATCACCATTGTAAAGTATGTGAATGGCTTTTTCACATGTAAAAGTTGAATATCCTAACATGTAGGATGTATTCGGTGCCGCAATCTGCTCTTTGTTAATCCTTAAACATGTATCAATGCCTTCGGGCGATAAAAAAACCAAACCAATCTCATTGTAATTATATAAAATTTTTGTAGCGGTTTGAGGAATCCCATTTATATAAAATGTCTCCAATTGCTTTAATTCATTGAATCTTTCTAAACACACCACATAAGAGCCATTGGCCATAAAGACAATGTTTCTAATAGTATAGTTTTCCGGAAATAATTTCGAATTTCCATCTTTTAAAGTTGATCCCTCTAAAATTTTTGATTGAGATTGATTAAAAAAGTAATCGAATTTAGATCCGCTATCTACATTATTAACTGGAATCTTTAATTCGAATAAGCCCAACGATTGAACCTTGTTTTCGCCAAATAGACCCGCCAATATCCAAAATCTTTGTTCGGGATCGAGAGCTAAATGAATATTCTGTGCCAAAAAAACACTTTCTATTTCCTTAGTTAAAATACCATAAACATCAATTTTAAAATAAATATAACTTTTATTTTTAGACCTTCGCACAAATGATTCTTTGGATTTAACAACATTTAGTAAAGCCAGGATAGAACCTGATTTTGAAATAGAAACATCATTCCAATAAATATTTTGGATTGGTTGAAAAATTTTTGTTCGTTGAAAAAACAACTTTTCTCCTTCAATTGAATAACTCTTTATTAAAACTTCAGAACTTTCAGGATCTATCTTTTTCATGTAACAAATACAGAACTTTTTAGTATGAAAATTATAATCCGAAATTATTTCATCTGAGTTGATATCTATTCGGTCAATTTGATCAATCAATTTTGATTCAACCAATTCAGATAAATCGTAACTTATCCTATTTAAATAAACACCAATGCCTTCTTTTTTTCTTTTAATTAATGAAACATAATAAATACCTGAGTCTGAAATGAAAATTTTGATAACAAAATTATTCCGAGGTACATCTACAAATCTATCATCTATAAAATTTAAGTTCTGGTCATACCTCTCAATACTAAATCCACCCGTTAAATATTCAGTTGCATAATTTAACATGTAATTACCGAAACTACTTTCTCCTATTGGTTGGTGATAAATACTTTTTTTTTGATTTAGTTGGGGCTTATTTGAGGAAATATAGTGTTGTCCAAACACATTGGTAAATAGGTTTATGATTAGTATGGTAAACCAAATTTTTGGCATAATTGAATTTCTGTAGTATGTATTGAGGTTCGTATGGCAAATTACAAGTAATTTTGTAAATTAAATCCCACAAATTGATTGATAATACAAAACAAGAAGAAATTGCAATTTTAGTCGGTGTTCAATCATTTGGACAGGAAATTTCTGTAGATGAATATCTAGATGAACTTGAGCAACTTGCATTAACATCTGGGGCCAAAACCATTAAACGTTTTACCCAAAAATTAACTCATCCTCACCCCAAAACCTATATTGGAAAAGGTAAAATGGCAGACATAAGTAATTTTTGTATAGAAAACAAAGTAGATGTTGCCCTCTTTGACGATGAACTTTCACCTGCTCAAGTAAGAAATATTGAAAATGCTCTTAACGGAGTAAAAGTGCTCAGTAGAACACATTTAATTTTAGATATTTTTGCTAAAAATGCCCAATCATCTCAAGCAAAAACGCAAGTTGAATTAGCACAAAGTATTTTCATGTTACCTAGATTAACAGGATTGTGGACCCATTTGAGCAAGCAAAAAGGTGGTATTGGAATGAAAGGTCCTGGTGAAACTGAAATTGAAACTGACCGCAGGGCTTTACGAAATAAAATTTCATTATTAAAAGAAAAATTAAAGCACATTGAAAAAATAGGAATTACGCAACGCTCAGGGAGAGAAGGTGTTTATCGGGCAGCGTTGGTAGGCTACACAAACGTCGGTAAAAGCACAATCATGAATTTGCTTTCTCGGTCTGAAGTATTAGTTGAAGATAAATTATTCGCCACCTTGGATGCAACAGTTAGAAAGCTAGTTTTACCTAACCCTACAGAAGAAAATGAATTGGTACCGCTTTTATTGAGTGATACAGTCGGATTTATACGGAAATTGCCCACATTGTTGGTTGAAAGTTTCAAAAGCACTTTAGCAGAGGCCTTGGAAGCCGATATTTTAATTCACGTAGTGGACATTTCAAACCCTAAATATGAAGATCACATGATTGCTGTAAAAGAAACCCTTCATAGTATAGGTGCTTCAAACAAGCCTGAAATTATTGTCTTTAATAAAGTAGATGCATTCAAAGATGAAGATGAATTTTTCGTTGGAAATTCAGGATTAACATTACAGGAATTTGAAAAAAGTTGGATAGCTAAAGAGAATAGCCCTGCCGTATTTATTTCTGCAACTGAAAAATCAAATATCGAAAAGTTGAGAACCTTGTTAATTTCCCAATTAATCTTAGTTAGAAGTAATCAGAATATGAAACTATAATTCGTCTTCGTTGAAAAAATAGTCGTCATCTGTAGGATAATCACTCCATATTTCTTCAATACTTTCATACGGTTCACCGTCATCTTCAAGTTCTTGAAGATTCTCAATTACTTCCAATGGTGCACCTGAACGTATGCCATAATCAATCAATTCGTCTTTTGTGGCAGGCCATGGAGCATCGTCCAAATAGCTAACCAATTCTAATGTCCAATACATAAGGTTATTTAATTTCTCGCGAAAATATGTTTTTCTTTCAAAAAATCAAGCCAAATTTGTAAAAGATTCGACATGATAACAAATAGCAAGAACGAAATATTAGAATATTGTGAGAAAAACTCCTCTAACCCCTCTATTTTTTTAGAACTATTAACAGCCTTCACTTGGAAAAACACAACTAACCCTAGACAATTAAGCGGTCATATTCAAGGAAAATTATTGTCTCTTATTGTTCGTTTGATGAAACCAAAAATGGTTTTAGAAATTGGCACTTTTACGGGTTATTCTACTGCTAGTTTACTTGAATACTTGCCTATTGAAAGTGAAATACACACTATTGAGGCGGACAAAGAAATTTTCTTTAAAACACAAGAATTTTGGAAATTAAACAATGACTCAAAAAGGATTAATTTCCATTATGGAATTGCGTTAGATATAATTCCAACTTTAAAAATAAAGTCTGATCTGATTTTTATAGATGCCGACAAAAGGAATTATATCAATTATTTTGACCTTTGTCTACCCTTGCTTCAGGAGAATGGGGTAATGATTTTTGATAATACATTATGGTCAGGAAAAGTTGCACAGAAAAAGGAAAGAGAATCTAACACTGATACAAGAATTATGCATGAATTCAATGTTTACATTAAAAATAATGAATTTTGTGAGGTACTTCTGTTGCCAATTAGGGATGGCTTAACCATTTTAACCAAAAAAAACTAGCCCCTTAATTTGTCGAGCAAACTACTAAGCAACTCGGCTTCGTTTTCATCTAGATGAAATTTTTGATTTGTAAATTCACTCATAATTGGGTCAATTTCCTTTAACACGTTTAATCCTTTTTCATTTATCTGAATATTGACTTTTCGTTTATTTTCTGCATCAATACACCTATCAATTAAACCCATTATTACCAATCTATCACATAAACGAGTCAAATCTGGATTCTTGTCGATCATTACGGACTTAATTTCACTAGGATTTAATGAGGCTGGAAACCGACCTCTAAGAATACGCAAAACATTATATTGTTGAGATGTTATTTTATAATTTTTAAAAATATCCCTAAAAACAGAAGATATCCAACCTTCAGTATAAATTACATTTACAACCGCTTTATGAAGATTTGATTGGAATGAGCTTTGTTTTATTTCTTTTTCTATTTCCAAGATTTTACAAATTAACATTTTATTTTTAAAAGAACGCTGATTTTAGTAAAAAACTAATGCGCATCTTGTATATGCCAAAAACAAAATATTGGGTTAAATTTGAAACAAATATGCATTTCGAAAATAATCAAAAGTTTGCTCAAAATTTAGATTCTGCAGATAAATTGAAACAATACAAGGAGGAATTTATATTCCCGTCAAATTCAGACAATGTCCCTACCTTATATTTTTGTGGTAACTCATTGGGTCTTCAGCCAAAAGGTGCACTACATTCATTACAAGTTGAATTAACTGACTGGGGTAAGCTTGGAGTTGAAGGACATTTTCATGGCAATAATCCATGGTTTCATTACCACAAATTCTTAACAGATTATTCTGCAAATGTTGTTGGTGCAAACCCTATAGAAGTTGTTGTTATGAATCACTTAACGGTAAATTTACATCTTCTGTTTGCAACTTTTTATAGACCCACAAAAAACAGATTTAAAATCATTATGGAGGCTGGCGCCTTTCCTTCTGATATGTATGCTATAGAAAGCCAAGCGCTATTTCATGGATTAAACCCTGATGAGGTAATAATTGAAATATCTCCTCGAGATGGTGAATTTACACTCCGAACTGAAGACATACTCGATACCATTGAACAAAATAAAACAGATACTGCTTTGGTGTTTTTTAGTGGAGTGCAATATTACACTGGTCAGTATTTCGACATTCGTTCGATAACACAAAAAGCACATGAAGTTGGTGCCTTTGCTGGATTTGACCTTGCTCATGCGGCCGGTAATTTAGATTTAAAATTACATGAATGGGACGTTGATTTTGCAGCTTGGTGTTCCTATAAATATTTAAACAGTGGGCCTGGAAATGTAGGAGGTGTATTTATTCATGAAAAACATTGTACCAATCCTTCAACCCCGAGATTGTCTGGATGGTGGGGACATCAAGAAGAAAGTCGATTTTTGATGAAAAAAGGATATATACCCGAATTAGGAGCCGCTGGTTGGCAATTGTCCAATGCCCCTGTTTTCGGAATGGCTGTTCATTTGGTAAGTCTAAAATTATTTGAAACTGCCAAAATTGAAAATCTGCGCAATAAAAGTATTCAACTTACAAATTACTTACAATTTGTATTGGAAGATGCAAAATCCAAAAATCTCGATTTAGATTTCAATATCATTACTCCTAGTGATTCAAATTCAAGAGGCGCTCAGTTATCACTGCTGTTCGAAAAAAATGGTCGTGCGGTTTTTGACCACATCACAAAAAATAATTCAATTGTAGATTGGAGAGAACCAAACGTTATTCGTATAGCTCCAGCTCCTTTATACAATTCATTTGAGGATGTGCAAAAATTGGGCGAAATTTTTGCTTCTTTTAGTAAAATCTAATCGGCAAATTGTTCTTGTCTAATTTATCCTTTTATTTCCATCAATTATTTCAATTATCCCGTCGCGTTTTAGTAACCATTTGAGCGATTAATTGTAATTTTGAAAGTAACTAAATTATTAACAAAAGATTTTTTAAAAAAATAAAATGAGTGAAGAGTTAAAATCCCCAAATAAAAAACCCAACGGTTTCAAATTCAATCATTATTGGATATACGGCATATTGTTTATTGTTTTCCTTGCCTTGAATTTTCTGCCTAAAAGTTCAGGTCAACCGACTACTTGGAATGAAGTGAGAGAAATGATAGTTAAAGGCGATGTAAAAGAAATAAAACTTATCAATGACCGATATCTTGAAGTTTTTCTAACGGCAGAAGCTACCAAGCAAAAAAACTATGAAAAATCGCGAAAAAGAGAAGATATGTTTGGTCAAACTGAACCCAATTTTAGTTTTGAAATTGAAAAAGGGTATTTCAATAATGAAATTCAAGACTTAAAAAAGAACATAAGTAATACGAATTATCCGGTGGTTAAATTCGAAAGTCACAGTGACATATTTGGCCAACTATTTCAATGGGTAATATTCATAGCTATCTTTTTAATCTTTTGGAATCTTGCATTTAAAAAAATGGGCGGCGGCGGTTCCGGTGGTGGTCCGAATATATTTTCAATTGGTAGAGCCCGTGCACAATTATTTGACAAAGACACAAAAGTAAACGTATCTTTTAAAGATGTTGCTGGTTTGGAAGAAGCAAAAGAAGAAGTAATGGAAATCGTTGACTTTTTGAAAACTCCAAAAAAATATACAGATTTAGGGGGAAAAATACCAAAGGGTGCCTTATTGGTTGGCCCTCCTGGAACAGGTAAAACTCTATTGGCAAAAGCAGTTGCTGGAGAAGCCGGTGTTCCTTTCTTCTCTTTATCAGGATCAGATTTCGTTGAAATGTTTGTTGGTGTTGGAGCAAGTAGAGTAAGAGACTTATTCAAACAGGCAAAAGAAAAAGCACCCGCAATTATTTTTATTGATGAAATCGATGCAATTGGTAGAGCTAGAGGTAAAAATCTTGTTCAAAGTTCTAACGACGAAAGAGAAAATACATTAAATCAATTGTTAGCAGAAATGGACGGCTTTGGAACAGATTCAGGCGTAATTATTTTGGCAGCCACTAATAGAGCTGACATATTAGATAGTGCATTAATGAGACCGGGAAGATTTGACAGACAAATTTCCGTCGATAGACCAGATATAGTTGGTAGAGAGCAGATTTTTGGCGTTCATTTAAAGCCACTTATTAAATTGTCTACTGATGTAGATGCTCATAAACTTGCCTTACAAACACCGGGATTTGCTGGTGCAGAAATTGCCAATGTTTGCAATGAAGCTGCCCTTATTGCAGCAAGAAGAAATAAAGCCCTAGTTGAAATGAAAGATTTTCAAGATGCCATTGATAGAGTGATTGGTGGCCTTGAAAAGAAAAATAAAATCATTTCACCAGAAGAGAAAAGCATTGTAGCCTATCATGAAGCTGGCCATGCAGTAGCTGGATGGTTTTTAGAATTTGCCGATCCTTTGTTAAAAGTTTCTATTGTTCCGAGGGGTGTTGCAGCTCTTGGCTATGCCCAATATTTACCAAAAGAACAATATCTATACAGAACTGAACAATTGTTGGATAGCATGGCAATGACCCTTGGTGGTAGAGCTGCTGAACAAATATTCTTTGGAAAAGTCTCCACAGGTGCTCAAAATGATTTAGAAAGAATTACAAAACTTGCCTATAGCATGGTTACTATTTACGGGATGAGTGAAAAAGTAGGTCAAGTTAGTTTTAATGATCCTACAGGTGAATATGGATACCAACGTCCATATTCAGAAAAAACTGCAGAAATGATAGATCAAGAAGTTCGTGCAATGATTGACGCTGCATATCAAAGAACACTGGAACTTCTATCTAGTAAAAAATCTGAGGTAGAGTCTATTGCTAAAGAATTACTTGATAAAGAAATAATATTCAAAATTGATTTAGAACGACTCATTGGTAAAAGACCTTTTGAAGAAGATGAGAACGTAGGGTCAGTTCAAAAAATAACAGAAGACATAAAAGACTCTGATTTTGCAAATCTGACATCTGCAACTGACGAAAATGTATTACCCACTATTGGCCCTAAAGAAGACCCAATAGATCAACCAAATAATGGAGAAGATCCTCCAGTTGATTATGACAATAAAAATTAATGAATTGGGATCTTACGATCCCAATTCTTGTAATTGAATTAAACTTGAATACAAACCACCATTTGAAAGTAGTTCCAAGTGGGTACCCATTTCAACAATTTTTCCTTTTTCTAGAACAACAATTTTATCTGCATGTATTACAGTACTCAATCTATGAGCAATGACAAGGCTCGTACGATTCATTTTAAGCACCTCTAATGCCTCTTGTACTACTTTTTCGCTATGACTATCTAAGGCTGATGTTGCTTCGTCTAGAATTAATATCTGCGGATTCCTTAATAATGCACGAGCAATAGATATTCTCTGTTTCTGTCCGCCCGAAAGTTTACCTCCTCGTTCTCCAACTTCAGTTTCATACCCTCTTTCCATTACATGAATAAACTCATGGGCATTAGCCGCTTTGGCGGCATCAACAACTTCATCCAATGTCTTATCAGGCCGGCCAAAAGCTATATTATTTCTCACTGTATCATTAAACAAAATACTCTCTTGATTAACAATTCCAATTAACTTCCTTAATTCATCTTGTGTAAATTCTCTAATATCCACCCCGTCAATTGTGATTTGTCCACTTGTGACATCATAAAAGCGACTTAAAAGATCTGTAATGGTGGTTTTCCCCGAACCAGAAGGGCCGACAAAGGCAATAGTCTCCCCCTTTTTAATTTCCAATCTAATATTTTCAAGTACAGGTATATCTTCATTGTAGGAAAATCCTACATTCTCAAAAGCAATACTTCTTTCAAAATTTGGAATTTTTGGGTTAATGGGATCTTTAACCAACTCAGGTGCAGTAACCAATTCTTGAATTCTTTCTAAACTGGCCATTCCTTTCTGGGCAGAATATAAAGCATTTGAAAAAGCCTTAAACGGAGGAATCAATTGACTAAAAATTGCAAAATAAGTAAGGAAAAACTCAGGATCTAATTCATTTCTAAATACCATAGAACCCCCTAACCAAAGTAGTACAGCAGAAACAGAAATACCTATAGTCTCAGAAACAGGGGAAGACAAGTCATATCTCCTTTGAACGGCTACATTATTTCTTGTATACTCTGAATCTTGGGCTTTATATCTATTGGCAAAAAAAGCGGTTGCATTAAATGCTTTAATAATTCTTATTCCCCCTAGTGTTTCTTCAAAAGAACTCATTACTCTTCCCAGTAACTCTTGATTCTTTTGGGATTTCTTTCGAAGGGATTTACCAATTAACCCAATAATTATGGCTGTAATGGGTAAAAATAAGAGAATGTAAAGTGTCAATTGGGCAGATAAAAAAACCAACGCAGCTAAAAAAATGACAATGTTCAATGGTTGAAAATACAGTGCTTCCAGTGATACCATTAGAGCAAACTCTATCTCTTTAATATCGTTACTCATTTTAGACATCAAATCACCTTTACGTTCATTGTTAAAAAAAGAAATAGGGAGATTCAAACACTTATTGTAAATATCCAATCGCATTTTTTGAATACTTCTATTTCTAATCATGACCATAAAATTCATGGCTGTAAATCGCGAAATGTTTTTAAATATTGTTATAACTACCAAACCGACGCATAAATACAAAAGCGCTTTAAATGGTTGACCTTTTGCCATTTCACCAAACCAAATCAAAAAATCTTGATAAATAGAAGAAAACAAAGCGCTAACGCCATTACTCTGCGGTTTTAAATTGTTTACATCTTGATTCTTACTGAATAAAAACTTCAATACGGGCATAATCAACAACAGTGTACCTAGTTGAAAAAAGATATAAAATAAGTTAAAAATAAAATTACCAATGATTAGTGATTTGTAATCACTCGCATATCGTAAAAATTTAAGTACAGCTTTCAAATTAGAACAAATTTAAGTATAGTTAGGCATAAAAAAAGGGGGCCTAAACCCCCTTTTTTATTCTGAAAATTTCGTTGTTCTTATTTTACTATCAATTTCGAATTATAAACCTGTCCGTCGAATGCTATAAATTTGATGAAATGAATCCCAGTATTTGAAGTCATGTCAATTTTTATATTATCTGAAGTAAAATCATAGTTGTTCAATTCAATGTTTTGAAGTAAACGACCAGAAATATCTGTAATTTCAATTTTGCGAATAATATTTCTAACATTTGATACCGTAAAAACCCCAGATGTTGGATTAGGGTATAATTTCATATTGGTTTCTGAAATATTTTTTACTGAGGAAGGCTCATTGTCTTTAATCGTTAAAGTAATCACCGAATCAGAACCAATACTACCAGGACCTTTTAGATTCCGTAAAGCAAAAATCAATGTTTTGTCTTCATCACCAACTAAATCATCTGAAATATTCGCCTTAATTGAATAATAATTATTGTTCTTAATAACATTGATTGACTTTGTAGCGTAATCATAATCTCTAGGTGAAATTGCAGTTCCACCAATTTGAACAACGTCTACTGTAAAGTTTTCGTCAGTTGGACTTATTAATAATTCCATTTTAAAAGAGTCAGCAAGCTCTGTTACTTCATCTGTGGATTTATTAAACTTTATTACTGGTAAATTGGCAACACTAAAATCACTTATTGACCTCGGCGCCAAATAGTATTTTTCAAAATATGGAGCTTTGTTATCATATTGAATACCTAAACCTGAAACATTAAAATAACCAACTGGCGCTGGATTTCCATCAATATTTGTTTCAGCATCTATATTAAGTGTATCAATTTGACCATTTGTTCCCATTACTCTAACATATTTGAATCCATTTGCCGACAATGCATTTACTGGCCATTCGGTTTCATCTACCAAAATCACCCTCCTAATTTGACATAAATCTGATTCTGTTGAAGCGTCAACTATAGAAATCGTTTTTGGATTCTTTAATTTACTATTCGCACTAATCCAAACTATTGTATCTAGAAAATCCATTTGTGCAGTTCCCTGGAAATGAGAAATTCTACCTTGTACCATCACTGAATCCCCTTCTTTTACGGCATAGCCATATGTTTTGGTTGGAGAAAAAATACCTAAACCACCAGTTACGTCTCTCAAAGTAAACCCTAATCCCGCAGAACGCGTATTTACACCATAAACAACACCAAATACTCTACAAAACACACCAGAAGAATCAGGTGTTCCATCAGATTTTGTTTGCTTGTTTACTGTTCCAATATTGTATATTGGTAGATCATTATCCTTTATTATAATTCTAAAAGTATCTGGTTTAACAATAGCAATATTTGATACATTAATTAGGTCAAACTTTAAACTCTCAGTAATCTCAAAAGTTTGATCATTCACAATCGGAATACTGTAAACTAAAGTATCTGGAGAATTCGAACTTATTGATTTAATCTGTGAAACTGGATTAAATTTAAAATCCAGTGATTCTTTAGCAGAACTTTCTGCTGTTAATAATCTGAGTGCAAAATCACCACCAGCTGATTTTTTTCTTATAACTCTAATTCTGACATCTACAGAACCAACATTTTCATTGATGTTTACAACATTTCCTATCATTTGAATTGTTGACGGACCGTCATTGTCCTCAATTACGACCAAAGTAGTAGAATCAGTAATAAATCCTTCTCCTGATATTTTCCTCAATACTAAAGTGATTGAATCATCTTTATCCGAAAAAATATCCTCATAAACATTTGCAAAAATGACAATTGAATCTGTACCCGTTGACTTACCAAAATCGAAAGTCGAATCCTTGTATCCAACACCCAAAGAGAATTCAACAGGTATGGATGTACTATCGCCTTGATTTTTTACAAATAATTTTAATTTCGTAGGACTGGTTACTGCGCGATCCATTTTAATTTCAATACCTACTTTTCCATCAGCTTCATCGACATTAATTTGTTTCTTGGTAATTGAAATATTGGCAACATCATTGTCAGATACAGAAACACTATGTGATGTTTCAACACCTAATTTTCCATTTGATACTTGGTCTAATTTAAAGAATATATTTTCCGTTCCTTCTGAAATATTATCATCAACAAGTGTTATCACTGTTGTGTCCAAACCATCGAAAGAAGCGGGTTTAAACACTATATCTCTAGGTAAAGAGCTTGTAAAATCTGTTCCAGAAATTGCACTACCACCACTAACTGTCAATCTAACTTTCGAACTTGTTGAATTACTGTATTTTCTACTTACAAAGATTCGGTGGATCCCATTGCCCTCGTTGGACAATGACGATCTCGTTGAAAATTCTATTAAAGGTTGAACCAATGGAGCGTCATTTTCACTTAGATATAAAGCACTACTTGACGCACTACCACCCCTTGGATTTATTGTGTTTATTTTATTTGGGCCCCAAATACCGTCTGAATCAATGTGTGTATATAAGGCAAAACCAGTGCTTACTGAAAGATGTGATATAGCCAAAACACCCGTTGATAAATCATTTGGTATAATACCTCCCCAATAACCCGTCTTTTTGTATACATTAGAATTGAAATAAGTAGCTAATGAACTTAAATTAGCGCCAGTATACATACCAGGTGTTTGAATAGAAGTCACGGTTAACGGACGTCCAAATCCATTTACATTGTCATATAATGCAACAAAGTTCATTGTATCACCATAACATTTACCATATATTCCAGTACCTTGATTTGGGTTTGAAGTACTGCCATAGTAAATTACTTTCATTGAATCAGCGCAGTAATAACGAATTGTATCATTGTTGCTCATTCCAATAGCCGTAAATGCCAAGTAGGTATATTTTCCGGTATCTGTGTAGGTAGCATTACCTGTTCCAACCAATCCAAACCAACCTTCATATTCACCCATCATATTTGTATTCAATGTATCATGACCGCCTGTTGAGGTTAGGGAAGCATTTGTTGTATATCTATGTCTACCCTTGTCATCAATAAACATTTGATTTGCAGCCCCGACAGTTAGCAAGTTGGTATCAATGTCTTTTGCTCGAATTGCTCTAACTACATATTTGTAGGAAGAGTTGGGCCTTAAGTTTTGAATCCTTAATCTCATGTAATTTACATTTCTTTGTGAGGATAATCCACTTACAAAATATTGTGGAACAATAACACCAGAAATACCTGTAGACGTCTTTTTTTGAGCCACCAACTGGTTGGATACCATGATCAAAGCAGTTAAGGCGAATGCGTAGAATCTTTTCATCATTGAATTTTTTATAAAAATCTTAGCAAAGTTAGTCTAAATTTTGACTGTTACAGCCATATATACTACACAAATTCAGGAATTGGATAAACTTTACAATATCATCACATTTCAACTTTAAAATTTATAATTTCATAACTGTCAATTTGTATACGCCAAAGAAAGGACTGTGATTTTAATATCCTTCACTTTGTGAATAGCCAAAATACAACTTTCTATAGTTGCACCTGTTGTAATTACATCGTCTACAAGAGCTATATGTTTAACTTTTCCAATCAAATCTTTGAAACTATAGATTTGTTCAGCATTCTGGAGTCTTTCAATGCGGTTCTTTTTAGTTTGTGTTTTTTTGTTGGCTAATCGCAAAAGGGAAGAAGTACTAACTTCAAGGTTTAAGGCTTTCCCCAAACCAATGGCAACGCATTCCGCTTGGTTATAGCCTCTTGTTTTTAGCTTTTTTTCATGTAAAGGAACGGGAATAATTAATTCTATAGATTGAATTTCTGGTGAATTATTCTTCAACCAATAGCCATAATCTGAACCCATTTGAATGCCAATGGATTTATTCCCATGATATTTTAGTTCTTTGAGTATATTGGCGTAATTAGAGCCCGCATTGTAATAAAAAAACGATCCCGCTGACACAACATTACACCTTCCCCAAAACGTTTTTTCTATCGCATTTTGCGTTCCCAATATAAAATAAGTTAACGGCAAACTACCTTGACAACATAGACACAAATGCGTTTCGTATTTTCCAAATATAACCTCACCACAGACTATACAATGTCGCGGAAAAATGACGTCAATTATACCACCAATGACTTCTTTTCCAAAATTTAATTTCATCGATAATTTGTTGAATTAGACAAGTTTTTTGAGAACATCCCCCAAAACAAAAAATATCACCGAAATTTGCAGCAATGGTAAAACGAAACAGTGCAGAAGAGGATTTGCCAAAATCGAAGATTAACGCTCGGAATCTAAAAAAGACTTTGCGACTTTTCCAGTATATGAGTAAAACCAATAAATGGTTATTTCTTCTGGGGACTTTATTTTTAGCAATAACGGCGGGTGCCTCTATTTTATTTCCAAAATTATTGGGCAACATGATGGACGGTGTTTTTATTTACAAGAAAGGTGATGTTTCTAAAGCTCCAGATGCCAGTAAATTAAAAGAAATCGCAACCTATTTTGTCTATTTATTTTTAATTCAAGCAGTTTTTAGCTTTTTGAGAATTGCCATTTATGTTAGGGTAACTGAAAGTATGACGCTTGGACTAAGAAGTGATTTGTTCAAATCGGTTATTGGTCAAAGTTTAGACTTTTTTAACAACAATAGAGTTGGAGATATTTTAAGCAGATTTAGTGCCGATATTACTCAAATTCAAGATACTTTTACCACCAATATTGCCATGTTTATTAGGCAAATATTAATCATGTTGGGTGGAATAATTCTAATTTTTATGAGTTCTTCTCAATTATCGGTCTATATGATTAGTACTATGCCTATTATAATAGTTATTGCACTTTTTTTTGGTCGATTTATTCGGAAAATTTCAAAGGAAGTTCAAAATATTACTGCAGGCAATAACATCATTGTGGAAGAGTCTATATCAGGAATTGTAAACGTAAAAGCCTATACCAATGAAGCTTTTGAATCAAAAAGATATATTGAAAATGCAAAATTTTTACAAAGAGAAACGATTAAAAGAGGCTATTTAAGAGGTGCATTTAGCTCATTTATTATTGTTTGTTTGTTTGGTTCTATTGTTTGGTTAATATTCATGGGGTTAAATATGGTTCAAAGTGGAGAGATGGCGATTGGTGAGTTATTCAACTTTATGTTACTTACTGCGTTTGTTGGAAGTAGTATCGGTGGAATGGCTGAACAATTTGTTCAAATACAAAAAACGCTGGGTGCAGTTGAGCGTGTTTTTGAAATTATCGATACACCAACAGAATCAAATGTAAAAGGCAATACTCCAGACTTTACAAAGAATATTGTTTTTAACTCGATACAATTCAAATATCCATCAAGACCTGAAAATCTTATAATTAAAGATTTAAGTTGTGTATTTGAAGCAGGAAAAACTACTGCAATAGTTGGCCCAAGTGGATCCGGTAAAACCACAATATCCGCTTTAATCTATCAATTTTATGAACCCAATCAAGGAGAAATTTTACTAGGAGATCAAAATATAAATAAATACAATATTCAAGAGTTTCGAAAACATTTTGCATTGGTACCACAAGATGTCTCATTGTTTGGAGGTACCATTTACGACAATATATTGTACGGGAATCCAATTGCCTCTAAAGAACAAGTTATTGAAGCTGCTAAAGAAGCATCAGCGTTAAAATTTATTGAGAACTTTCCTGAAGGATTTCAAACTACAGTTGGTGATAGAGGAATGAAACTATCTGGTGGTCAAAAACAGAGAATTGCCATTGCAAGGGCAATTCTTAGAAATCCAGATGTTCTAATTCTGGATGAAGCAACGTCCGCACTGGATTCTGAAAGTGAATATGAGGTACAAATGGCTTTAAACAAACTAATGTTAAACAGGACGTCCATTATTATTGCTCACAGATTAAGTACGATTCGAAATGCAAATACCATTTTGGTTATACACAATGGAAGAATTGCTGAGTCAGGAAATCATCAACAACTAATCTCTCAGGATGTTGGGATCTACAAAAAAATGGTGGAAAGACAACTTGATCCCAGTGAATATTTTAAAGAACTCATTTAAATAAAAAGTTGAAATACATTTTAAAAATATCTCTTTTTCTTAGTTTTTTTATTGGTAAAACCATTTTTTGCCAATCAAATGAACAACTTGCAAAAAAATTATTTCAAGACAAGGATTATATTAAAGCAGCCATTATTTATGAAGACCTTGTTTCTGAATTTTCTGAAAATCCTGAATATTATGAAAACTATCTAACCTGTTTAATCCAAACTCAAAACCAAAATAAAGCAATTTCATTTTTACGGAAAAAAAGCAAAAAAAATTCTTTTCCATTGCCTTTTATGATTGACGAATGTTGGATTCACGCATCCCATAAAGAAGGACAAAAAGAATTTCAAAAGCTATCGAGCACTATAATTTCAAAAGTGAAATCAGACTATTTACTAAGTCTTCAAGCTGCCAAATTATTCTCTAAACGAAATTTAAAATCAGAAGCGATTGCAATCCTACAAAATATTGAAGAGAATTTTGGAGAATCTCAAGAAGTTTCTAACGAAATAGCACTTCTATATATAGAAAACGGCCAACGATTTCAAGCTCTAGAAAGGTATATAGAAATGATGACGCGTTCAAACATACGCTATGACCAATTAAAACAAATATTTGACACCTATATAACAGATAGTGCTGACATAGTTAACCTTCAACAATTATTACTCGTCAAAATTCAACAATATCCACAAGTAACGGCGTTGAGTGAATGGTTAAAATGGACCTTTATTCAAACACAAGATTGGGAAAAAGCCTTAATTTACAGTAAATCTCTAGATAAAAGACTGAGAGAAAACGGCATTCGAGTTTTTGAACTTGGAAATATTTGCTTTTCAAATAAATCCTATAGCGTTGCTCTGCGTTGCTTTGAATATTGTTTAAATAAAGGAGAAATATCACATGACTTATCGAGTGTAAAATCTAACTATTTACAAACCGAGTTTGAACTCTTAAAACTAAGCTACAAAGATTCTGTGAATTGGCAGAGTTTCAACTATAAACTAATTCAATATATAGCTGAATACGGTATATCTAATAACTCTTTTAAAATTGCTGAATTAGCGGCATTCAATTATTTGCAAAATCTCAATCGAATAGACAGCGCCATCATATTATTAGAAACATATGTAGAAGCAGATTATTTGAATAAGAGAACAATTGCCAACGCGAAAATAGCATTGGCCAATACCCTATTGGTTGGTGGCGATATATGGAAAAGTGAACTATTGTTTGCCCAAGTTGAAAAAGAATTTAAAGACGATATCTTAGGGCAAAAAGCAAAATTCTCACGGGCTGAAATATCATTTTATAGAGGTAATTATGAGTGGGCAAATATGCAATTGGATGTATTAAAAGATGCCACCACTCAATTAATTTCGAATGATGCCATGGAGCTCTCTCTTTGTATAACAGACAACCTTGGAATTGATAGTAATTATCTAGCCTTAGACTATTATGCAAAATCAACACTATTTCAAAAACAACTATTGTTCGATAGTGCGTCGTTTTACTTAGAAAAATTGGCTACAGAATTCCCCGGACACAGTTTAGGGGATGAATTACTATTTTCAAAAGCAAAAATTGCCGAAAAAAAAGGTGATGTTAAAAGAAGCATCGAACTCTATAAAATAATAATAGACGCATATTCCAATGACATATTGGCCGACAATGCCATCTATGAATTGGCCCAAATTTATCAATACAAAGAAAAAAACACTGGTCTCGCCCTTGAGATGTATAAAAAACTCATTGATAATCATTCAAATAGCATTTACATTGTAGAAGCCAGAAAAGAATTTCGAAAGCTGCGCGGTTTTTAATATTAATTTGCACCCGTGAAGCGAATCTTTATAGCATTTTTAATCATTTTCATAAACCAAGGGTATTGTCAAATCGATAATGGTTTATTTGATGGTGAGAATGATAGAATTGCAAAATTAGACAGCAGCACATCTAATAATCAAAACTCCGCTTTTGGTTTGGGGGGATTAAATTACTTTAAAAACAACGAATTTCAAGAAAAACATAACCCAGGTGAAACCCTTTTTGGAACTCTATTGTGGGCCGGATATAATTTAAAATTATCCAAAACTGCTCTAGTTACTATAGGCGCTTTATGCAATATTAAATATGGTAGTTCTGCAATTAGTCAAATCCCATTATTCCCAATAATTCAGTTACGGTACAAATTAAAGAATACAGAATTAATTGTGGGTAGTATTCAATCTAATACCAAACACAACTTACAAGAAGCCCAAATAAATATTGAAAATTCTTTTAATCAACCCCTTGAATATGGACTACAATATCTTTTAAAAAACTCATGGCTCAATTATGACCTTTGGCTCAATTGGAGACAAATGGCCATTCCTCAAATTGCACAACAAGAAATAATTTCCTTTGGCCAAAGTGCATCTTTGATTTTATATGAAAACAAAATAAAAAATGCAGTACTCTCAATTCCTATTTCTACCCTAATTTACCATAAAGGTGGTGAATCACTCATAGTTCAAAAACCCATTGTAAATGATTTTAATGGGTCAATAGGAGGAAAGTTATTCTTAGGTAAAATAGGACTTGAAATTTCGAATATCACATTCTTTTCACACGATTTTTCACCAGTTATGACCCACACATTTAAATCGGGTATTGCCAATCAATCGTATTTGAAAATAGCCATCAATAAAAATCAATTTTTATGTGTAATCTATTACTATGCAAAGGAATATTATTCACCATTGGCATCTAATTTATTTTTGAGCGAAAATAGTAATAACCCTATTTTAACGGACAGAATCCGTAATTTTACAATGATTCGATACCAATATAAAAAAGAACTAATAGCTAAAAAATTGAGTATAGATTTGAGAGCAGAACCAATTTACCATATGGAGTCCAATAAGTTTGCATTTTCTACAGGATTATACTTTAAATATAATATCGGTTCAGTTATACTTTAATAGATACGATAAGTAAAACCAAACTCACTATAATCCGCTGTTGTTTTATTTGCTTTTAACAACAGTTGAAAATCAACTGCTTTGGTCAGATGATATGAAATCCCAATTCTTTCGTAATAGGAAGATTTTAGTTTTTTAATTGGTTTGTACGTGTATAATCCGAAATCTAAAATCAAACCAAATCGATTAAAAAAAGTTTGATAACCTATAGAAATTCCATTTTCAAATACATTTGACAAATTGGGATTTTGTAAACTCACAAATTTCTGATATCTATAAATAGGGTCAAAATTAAACGATGTTACAAATCTTAAATGGCTATTCGAATTGTATTTATAGTACAAACTATAATCTATATTGGGAAAAATAAACAATCTATTATCATCTATATTATTTGTTTTTCCAGCCAATTTTAACGCTATGTGCTGACTCCAATTTCTAGAAGTACCATAATCAATTCTAGGTTGAACCATAGCTTTCTTATATTTTAAAGATTTTCCAATTGCCACTTCGAAAAATGGTATGTTAATGCCCAAATTGGGCATTCTAAATGCTGCATTCGAAAAGTGGGCTAACCCTATTTCGAATGAATAAAAGAAATCTGAACTCAATTGTTTTTGCATTGACACAGATGCCTTCATTGAGCCATTAAATTTAGAACCAATGGCATTATTCTGAGGATTAAGAGTATAGGAATATTTATTTGTGAGATAACCCAAGCCCATCGTTAACTTCATTTCTAATCTTGAGTTATTGCTAAATGCATATAACCGATTCTGATAATTTATACCAACAGATATTCCTTTGCCTAAAATTTCATTATTGATGTCATAAAATGTTGTATTAACACCAATACTCCTTTTAGTTATTTTAGTATTCGAATTATCTACAATGGGAAGCACACAATCCAAAGAATATAGGTATACATGTGAATACAAATGAGACATATCCGAATGGTGAGGAAGAAGATAAGCCGCGCTGCTGCCTAATTTAATGTTAATTGATTGCGCGTAGATAGCAGCTTGAAACAGAAAGAGATTGCCAATGAAAATTACCCAGCGAATCACATGATTTTATTTTGATTTATCGGTAGCCAATACCATTCTAATACCTAAGTTGGCCCCTATTTCCATAACATCCACCATTTGTTGTACCGTAAGATTCTTGTCTAATCTTAAAACCACATTTAATCTATTCTCAGGGTTTTTTTCATCATAAAACTCATCGTTTCGCTTTTTAAGCAATTCATTCAATTTTGAAATTGAAACTGGCGTTTTGTCATTATCAATAAAATATTGAATGGTAGATTTAGTGGCGTCATTTTCATCAAATTTTACAGTTAAAATAAAAGGTTTCGTTTGAATAGCTGAAGTTGTTTTCGCCTTAGGAAGCATTATTTTGATGACATTTGGATTTGCAAGCGTGCTAGCAATCAAAAAAAACAACAACAGAAAAAACATGATGTCATTGAGGGATGAAGATTCTACTTCTGCTTCCTCTCTGGCTTTACGTCTTAATTTCATGTTTTTAAATATTAGATTTAACCAAAATTTCCATTAAGTTTAAGGTTTGCTCTTGAAGTCTTTCTGAAAATCTATCAATTCTGCGTATGTACAATTGATATCCTAAAAAAGCAACAATACCTACCAAAAGTCCCCCAAAACTGGCTACCATTTTAGTATATAAACCACCTGAAATTGCTCCAATACTTAAATCATTTGTGAGTGAAATAGAGTAAAAAATATTAATAACCCCCCAAATAGTACCAACAAAACCTAACATCGGTGCAATACGGGCAATTAAACTCAAATAGTTTAGACTGCTTTCCATGGCGCTTAATTCAACACTTGCTTTTGTTTCCATGGCACTTTCAATTTCACGCAAATTGCTTCCCAAAAATCTTAATCCGGTGGCAATAACCTGAGCTTGAGCAGTTGGTGTTCTCTCACAATATGCCAAAGCCGAATCAGGACGATTCTCTTTTAAATTCTCTTTTATAACGTTAATTAGATTGGTATCAATTTTGGCTCTATTTTTTAAATAAATTCCACGTTCAACAATAAAATAAATTGCAATCAAAAGAGTAATAGCCAATAAAGCCATAACAACACCTCCTTTAACCATAATTTCTAAAATAGGAGCCGAAACATGTTCGGTAGTTGCAGCCTTTGCTGTTGAATCTGCTACAGCTGTTGACGCTTGTAACAAAATACTTAAATTAAACATAGTAAATGCGAATTAATGGGTGATTTATTGTAATAACGAATTTTGAGATTAAAAATTATCCCCAATATTCAATCTTATTTGATCTCAGTTACTCCACCGCTCAAAAGAAATTTCATTATTTCGCTAGGATCACCATCAATAATTTCATAATCTTTGGCTTCAACTATTACAATTTCACCTGCAATAGAATAACTATTTGGTAAATAAACAGAAGCCAATCCCGGCATTCCAAATTCTGTTAAATCATCTTTAGTTAAAAATCCAATTCGATATAAATTATTAACATACTTAACCTTAACAGGTTTATTGAATTTTTTATTCTCACCAACAAACGCTTCAGTCATGTCTTTGGTGGTACCAAAAATCCAACTTAAACCTGGTGCTTTTTCAATTATACCTTCTACAAATTCTATGACTTGCTGTGCAACAACTCCTTGGGTAAATTGGCCAATTGAGGTGATTACCAATATGCCCAAAATTAAGTACAGAAGAACTAAGCCAAAACTTAAATTATTCAATCCTAGTGCATTTCCTAAAAAACTTAATATTGAAATAAAAATAATGATTGTTAGGGCAATTGGTAAAACCACTAGTAGACCTCTCAAAAACAAGTTCAAAAAAATCCTAGATTTAGACTTCACCCTAATATTCAATTTATTCATAGTCATTAGTTATGTGTATATGTCAACAAATCATTTCCAATATCTTTACGAAAGTAAACGCCTTGAAAAGCAATCAAACTTGCCGTTTTCTGAGACTTTTCAATAGCTTCATTGAGATTATTTGCCAAACATGTTACAGCTAAAACCCTACCACCATTTGTAACAATTTGGTTGTTTTCAATTTGTTTTGTACCTCCATGAAATAGAAAAATATCATCACCATTAGATTCCGTATTTATGGAAACCGGGATACCTTTAGGATATTCGCCAGGATATCCTTCAGAAACAAGATAAACGGTGGCCGCAACCCTTTGATCATAAAACAACTCAACGTGATCAATTTTCTTTTCAGGAATTGCTTGAAGCAAATTCAATAAATCTACTTTTAATCTTGGGAAAATCGCTTCTGTTTCTGGGTCACCCATTCTAACATTATATTCAATAACATAAGGTTCATTGTTGCAATTCATTAATCCTAAAAAAAGAAAACCTTGGAAAGGATTATTCTCATTCTCAAGGCCCAATAATGTAGGTTTTAGAATTCTATCTTCCACTTTTTGAATAAAGTCACTATCAGCAAAAGGCACAGGACTAATTGCACCCATACCACCGGTATTTGGACCTTTATCACCCTCAAAAATTTGTTTATAATCTTTGGCTGAACCTAAAATTTTATAATTTACACCATCAGTAATTGCAAAAACTGAAATTTCAATTCCTTGTAAGAAATTTTCAATAACAACTTTTTTTGAAGCTTCTCCAAACATTTTATTCAATATCATTTCATTGACTAATTGAAGGGCCTCCTGTTTGTCTGATGTAATTACTACCCCTTTTCCAGCAGCCAATCCATCCGCCTTTAAAACATAAGGAGGTGTTATTTCATCTAGATAAGATTCAACGGAATGAACATTATTTTCATCAAATGTCTTGTACTTGGCAGTTGGGATATTATTCCTATCCATGAAGTTCTTGGCGAAATCTTTACTGCCTTCTAGTTGCGAAGCATAAGCATTTGGGCCAATGGCTCTGATATCAATTCCTGTGGTCATATTTTTATGCTGAATAAAGTCTACAATTCCATTAACCAACGGATCTTCGTTGCAAGGTAATATAGTAGAAACATCATTGGCAATACAGAAATTCCAAACTGATTCAAAATCAAGGGGATTGATATTTACATTTACTGCACAACTAGAAGTACCTCCATTTCCCGGGGCAACATAAATTTGACCCACTGATGGATTTTTTGCAATAAAATAACAAAAGGCATGTTCTCGGGCTCCTGAGCCTAAAATTAGTAAATTCACAAAGCAAATTTACTCCAAAGAATTTATTCCCAATCTAAATCTTTAATTTCTCTTTTTACGATTTTAGGAGCATCAATGGATTTGGGTTTCAACCGTTTTAAGCGCTCAACATAACCAATCTCCTTTTCAGATAAGAACCGCCATTTCCCACGTCCAAGTTTTAGTTTATCGAACTCACCCATTAAGACTCTATCCAATGCTTCTACCTCGTAACCAAAGTGTTCAAACATTCTTCTAACAATTCTATTTCGTCCTGAATGAATTTCTAATCCTAAAATGGATGGATCATTTTCGTCAACAAAACCAATTTGTTCAAATGACATTACTCCGTCTTCTAAATCAACACCTTCAACCCATTGAAGCATGTGTTCTTTGCTTGGTTTTCTTGTAAGCTTTGCTCTATATATTTTTTTTATTTCAAAACTAGGGTGTGTTAATTTTTGAGACAATTCACCATCGTTTGTTAGTAATAAAACACCAGTTGTATTTCTATCTAACCTTCCAATTGGATAAATTCGTTCTTTTCCCGGCAAGTCAATGAGATCCATCACAGTTTTTCTATCCTCTGGATCATCGGTTGTAGTGATGAAGCCTTTGGGTTTATTTAAAATTATGTAGACTGGTTTTTCAGGCATAATTCTCTGTCCATCAACTCTAACATCATCAGTTGCAAAAACTTTGGTACCCAATTCCGTAATTATTTCTCCATTAACTTTAACCAAGCCCTGTGATATCATACCATCAGCTTCTCTCCTGCTGCATAATCCACTATTAGAAATATACCTATTTAAACGGACTTCACCATTTAATAATGAAGTTCCTTTTTCTAAACTTGCACCTGCTTTTCTATATTCCTTATTTCCTCCCTTGTACCCAAATTTTGATTTAGTTTCAAGATTTTCAATTCTTTCTCTTTTTATTCTTTTTCCTGGAGATTGATTGATACTATCGGCTTCAGGTGTTGCCTTTATTTCAAATCTACTTTTTCTTTCTTCACGACTTGGAAAATTGTTTTTTTCTGTACTTGAACCAAACCTCTTATTTTCTCCGCGATCGTTATTTCTGTCAAATGGTTTTGGTCTGTCATTACTGTAGGAACCTCTATCATTTGAACGAGGAGAGCTGTTCTCGTTTCTATTATTTCTATCTCTATTAAATCCGCCAGTTTTGTCGTTATTAAATCTATCACCTCCTGGCCTATCATTGCGAGATCTATCAAAACTAGACCTTACATTTCCAGTTCTGTCACTATTTGTTCTATCACCACTCGGTCTGTCATTTGAAGATCTACTATTGGATCTATCAAAACCAGTTCTATCATTTCGGGATCTGTCAAAGCTAGGTCTAACATTTCCTGTTCTGTCACTATTTGTTCTATCGCCACTTGGTCTGTCATTTGAAGATCTACCATTAGATCTATCAAAACCTGTTCTATCATTTCGAGATCTATCAAAACTGGACCTTACATTGTTAGGTCTGTCACTATTTGTTCTATCGCCACTCGGTCTGTCATTTGAAGATCTACTATTCGATCTATCAAAACCTGTTCTATCATTTCGAGATCTATCACCATCTTTTGAGAAGCGATTGGGTCTATCATTAAATTTATTTGAGGAATCTCTGGAATCTCTATTTTGAAAATCCTTTCTATCTGAAGGGTTTGATCTAAAATTGTCTGGTCTTGTATTATTTCCTCGATCTGAACTCCCTCTGAAAGGTTTATCACCAAAGCGACTGTTTCTGTCATTTGGTGCTCCTGAATTACTTCTATTGCTTGGTGGACGAGCTGTAAATCTATTGCTGCTTGAATCGTCTCTACGTGGATTGTTTCCGTCTCTTGAATTTGAAAAATCTCTGGTTCCTGGACCTCTATCGTTATTTCTTCTTTCTCTAGGACTGTCGGAACCTTCAAATCTATTTTTAGGTGCGTCGCCGCTTTGGTTTCTTGATGAGGTACGATCATTAAATCTTGAATTTCCTCTATCTGGTCTGTTGTCAGTTCCACGAGAATTATCTCTATTTCTCGGATTAAATGACGAATCAGAGGTTCTACTAGAATCTCTCGGGTTTTTAAATCTATCGTTACTACTTACATTTCTGTCTGAATTAGTAGATCCAAATTCTCCTTTACCCCAACGTCTATCTGCTCTGTCCTTACCTTCAAAGTTGTTAGAACTAGGATTCCTTTTATTGCTGTTCTCTTCAAAATTGGGACGCGTTGACGGCCTCTCCACTCTTTTTTCAGAAAATTTATTATCGGAATTGTTATTTTCGTTACTTTTGTTGACGCCACTTTTTTCAGATACTGGCTTTCTATCCTTGAGGCTAAATTTTTTCCCCTCATTGTTGTTGTTATTCATGGCGATAAATTGAATCTACAAAATTACGCAAATAATTCAACACCTAGTGCAAAAGGAGATTGTTTAATGAGCATTACTTTGTTTTCATCAATTTTATTGTAGCCATATTCATAACAAAATACAAATTCATTGGATTGTAAAATTTCTTTATGCGTATAAAAATCAAACGCAAAACCCATGTGGGTAAATTGTTTAACAGGAATTTCCATTTTATTTTCAGAAAATTGAGAATAGAATTTTTTCAGGATTTTTCTATTTCTTTTTAATTGATAATCAATGAATTTAATCACTTCTGGCTTATCTATATTCGTTCGATTATGATAAGAAGTTCTACAAGCATCAGAACAAAACTTTTTGTCACTTCTTCCCCTAATGGTTTCTTCGCATTCTAAGCAGACTTTTTTTTCCATATTAAACTTTAAATTAAATACATTGGGACCTATGTTTTCCCCTAAAAAATAATTAAACAAATATTTGGAATAAACGCAAAAAAAGGCTGCCTTTTCAGACAGCCTCACTCACAGATTGAGATTCCTCAGAAAGGCATTTCTTCTGTTTCCTGTGTTTCGGTTAAACCATTCTTCTTCTCTAATAATAGAACATCCTTTACCACAATTTCGGTAATTTCACGTTCTTCCCCGTTCTTGGTTTTATAACGACGATGGTTCAATTTTCCTTCAATAGCGAGCTTCGATCCTTTTTTCACATACTTCTCTATCACCGATGCCAAACTTCCCCATGCAATTAACTGATGCCATTGAACATCATCAATTGTTTCGCCTTTTCCATTTTTTAACCTTTCACTTGTAGCCATAGACCATTTGATTACTTTGTTACCGTTTTCAAATTGAGTTACCACAGGATCTTTTCCAACATTGCCGAATAAACGGACTGAATTCATTAAATTTTTCATTTCCTTTCTATATTAGTTTTCGTAAAATCGTAGCGTTCATTCGCTATCGACAATACAAAGTTGCAACCAATAGATAATTCGAATCGTCTGTTAAACGGTTACAAATGGAAATAAATGTTTGACGACTGCTTACTTCAAACTCCTATGTTAGCCAAAGTACAAACAGCAATTGCTGCTGTCTCAGTTCTGAGAATTCTTTGTCCAAGTTGGATAACTTTAAAATCAGAATCCAAAGCCAACTTAATTTCTGTAGGTGAAAAATCACCTTCTGGACCTATTAAAACAAATGAGTTGTGCGCAATTTTTTCTTTTAAATCCTCATCTTGATCTTGGCAATGTGCAATTAATTTGTTCTCGAAATTAAGAGACAGTACTTCCTTAAATCGTATAATTGAAATTTGGGGCAACCAAGCACCATTGGATTGTTTAAGCGCAGAAATCGCCGTTTTTTTTAATTTATCTGTGTTTAAATTAGAGCGAATACTTTTTTCTGTTTGAATAAAGTAAAGTGATTTTAATCCCAATTCTGTGCATTTTTCTACCAATATTTCAATTCTATCGGAATTTTTTATAATACCAACACCAAGGGTTAACTGCGGTTGATTTTCACTTTTTTTAGATAAAACAGCACACTTTACTCCTTTTTTTGAAATTTCACTTATTCTTCCCTGATATTTATTACCCAATCCATCCGTAAAGTAAATGTCATCATTTAATTGATATCGCAAAACTTGTATCATGTGTTTTGACTCGGACTCATCAAATTCAGCCCTTAAATCAACAATGTTCTGGGTAAAAAAAGTAAAGTTGCCCGGCATTCTAATTAAATTTCCAATTTGTACCTTCTTTTGAATCCATCAATTCAATTCCAATTGATTGCAAATAGATGCGAATTTGATCACTTAACGGATAGTTTTTCTCCATTTTTGCTGTTTTTCGGATATTAATTAAGAATTCAATAACTTGGTTTAACATATCTGAACTTTCACTACTTAGTGGCTTAATTCCCAATATCCCCCTAAAATACTTTTTAAAAATAGATTTTGCTTGTTCAATTGTTTGGGATGAAAACTCTTCGTTTCCATCATTCACCAAGTTAATTCTTCTTGCAAGTTCAAATAATTGTGCAATAACAATGGGTGTATTTAAATCATCTAAAAGTGCCTTTTCAATTGACTCATCTAAATCCGTAACTGTAGTTGTATTGTTCGATTTAGCTTCAAGTTTATCCAAAAGCGATTCCGCAAATTCAAGTCTTTTTAAACCCTTTTCAGCTGCAATTAAAGCGTCTTCACTAAAGTCTAAAGTGCTTCTGTAATGTGCTTGGAGAACTGAAAAACGAAGAACTTCGGGTGAAAAACCGCGAGACAATAAATCGTGATTTCCATCAAATAGCTCTTCTACCTTTATACCATTGTTAAGGCTTTTGGCCATTTTTTGGCCATTTATAGTAACCATATTGTGATGAATCCAGTAATTAGCTGGATTTACATCATTAGAAGCTTTGCATTGTGCAATTTCACATTCATGATGTGGAAATAACAAGTCCATTCCTCCGCCATGTATATCAAAATGTTTACCTAGATATTTAACACTCATAGCGCTACATTCAATATGCCATCCTGGGAATCCTTTTCCCCAAGGACTTGTCCATTGCATGAGGTGTTCAGGTGAAGCTTTTTTCCATAACGCAAAATCATGGGGATTGCGTTTTTCTTCCTGACCGTCTAATGTTCTGTTTTGCGTTGCAGCGCCAGCAACTAGATCTTCAATTATTCTGCCACTTAACTCACCATATGGATATTTTTTATTATAAGAATCTACATCAAAATAAACCGATCCATTTACGTGATAGGCATATCCTTTCTCAATAATTTCTTGGATTAATTCAATTTGTTCAATAATATGTCCACTTGCTTTTGGTTCAATGCTGGGTCTAAGAATGTTCATTTTATCCATTACATTGTTATACATATCCGTATAAATCTGTGCGATTTCCATTGGCTCAATTTGCTCAATTTTTGCCTGTTTTTGCAGCTTATCCTCACCTTCATCGGCATCACCCACCAAATGGCCAACGTCTGTTATGTTTTTTACAAAACGCACTTTATAATTCAATGAATCCAAAAGCCTTCTTAACACATCAAAAACTATTGGTCCACGAACATGACCTAAGTGAGGGGCACCATAAACAGTAGGTCCACACACATAAATTCCTACTTTATTTGGATGAATACTTTCGAAATTTTCTAGTTCTCTAGAAAGGGTATTGTACAATTTTAACTTAATCATTGCTTTACAATTTTTCTTTAGAATACATATTTAAATAATAATCCTGATATGTACCACTTGTAACTTTTGATAACCAATCTTCATTTTTTAAATACCAATCAATTGTCAATCTAAATCCTTCATCGAAATTAATTGTTGGCTTCCAGCCTAGTTTAGATTCTAATTTTGATGCATCAATGGCATACCGGAAATCATGACCAGCTCTATCGGTAACAAAATGAATTAGCTGTGCAGATGTCCCTAAAGGTCTACTTAATTTTTCATCCATGATATCACATAACTTTTTAACTAGAGATAAATTGTCCCATTCATTGTTCCCACCAACATTATACGTATTTCCAATTTCGCCATTATGAAAAATTTCGTCAATGGCAGCTGCATGGTCTTCTACCCATAACCAATCTCTAACGTTACTACCTGTGCCGTAAACAGGCAATGGCTTATTTTGTTTAATGTTGTTAATCATTAAAGGAATAAGTTTTTCAGGAAATTGGTGACTACCATAATTATTTGAACAATTACTAATTAGAAAAGGCAATTTAAACGTCTCTCCATAGGCCCTAACAAAATGATCACTGCTTGCTTTACTGGCGCTATATGGTGAATTTGGAGCATACGAAGTTTCTTCAGTAAATTTACCTTCACTTCCCAAGCTACCATAGACTTCATCGGTACTAACATGGTAAAACCGTCCGGACAAGACATCGCCAAATTGTTTGTATGCGTTCAAAAGATTTACAGTGCCCACCACATTTGTCATTACAAAATCAATTGGATTTGAAATACTTCTATCAACATGACTTTCAGCTGCTAAATGAATTACAGAATGAATTCTATATTTTTCGAACAATGATACCAATTCAGAAAAATTACAAATATTACCTTTTACAAATTGATAATTCTCTTTGGTTTCGACATCCACCAAGTTTTCAAGATTTCCTGCATAGGTGAGGCAATCAAAGTTGATAATTTGATATTCAGGATATTTATTTACAAATCTCCGAACCAAATGAGAGCCAATAAAACCAGCGCCCCCAGTAACTAAAATATTCTTTTTCATTTTATTGTTTTAACATTAAAAACTTGAACGTGTAATGGCGAATAACTTGGAACACCAATTCTTCCATTGGCGCCAAAGCCAAAACTTGATGTCACTAAAAATTCCATGTTACAACCGGGTTTAACATAAAATGGAAATTCGTTTAAAGCCCTAATTTCATTTATAAATTGCTCCCAAGTAGATTTGTATTTTCTTCCTTCAACTCTACTATCAATAACTAAATCACCATTTAAACGACTTACAACAACATCAAACTCTAGCTCATCTTCCAATTGTTTGGGCATGAATTGCAACATATTTGGAGTTAAAATTGGACAATCTTTGCCCGTATTATTCTTTGAATAGCGGTAATAAGCTTTAGCCAAGGTATCTAAAACCCAAGGTTCTTTATTTTTATTTTCTTGGATATATTTTTTAATCTCATTTTGTTCTTTCTGTAATCTTTTTATTCCTTTATCTGAAATAAATACATAATAGTCTTGTGCTGAAACTATTTTATATACATCAAAAATTACTCTTGTCCATTGATTTGAAGGCAATAACTGAACCTTATAATGACTTGATACTTTTTTCTTAAGACTATCGGTGGAAATTTTGACTTCAAGTTTGCTGCCTGCACTTGCCATTTGTAGTGCTTCCATTAGTTCATTCTGGGGATTAACTGGATATGGTACTTCCACAAACGTATCAGAATTATAAGAACTTTGAATGGTATCTCCATCAGGACCAATTATAGCATAATTCACAAAGCAATAATTATCTGAATTCAAGGGAGTTTCGATTTTTTCACCTTCTAGAAATCGGTATTTTAAACCAGATTTTGTGGTATGGTACATAAAAAAATTTCTATAGGAATAAAAACCTAAAGATATGAATATCAGGGCAATAATGATTAGGATGAGGTTTTTTTTATTCATTAGGATATCAAATTTAATTCTTCCTTGTATTCTTGAATTACAGTTTTGAATTTAGATACTACATCTTCAAGGGGTTCTTCACTTTGACCACCTGCCGCGTTGATATGTCCGCCCCCAGAAAAATATTTTGCAGCGAATAAATTTGCCGCAAAATTACCCTTACTTCTAAAACTCATTTTTACTCTTTCTGTTCTATCTATAATTAAAACACTAAAAACAATCCCTTTAAGTCCAAGTCCAAAATTAACTAGACCTTCTGTATCTCCGGTAACTACATCAAATTGAGACAATTCTTGGCTATTTAAGTAAATGAGGGCTGTTTTGCAATCTTCCAAGATTTCTAGCTTATAATAAAGGCAATAACCAAATAATTTGCTTCTATTTAAAGTAAACGAATGGTAAATCGTTTCGTAAATTGAAACATGTTTGGCACCAAGGGACATTAATTCGGCTGCAACTTTATGTGATTGCGGTGAAGTATTAATGTATTGAAAGTTTCCTGTATCGGTCATTAATCCAGTATAGAGACAGTTTGCCGCATTAGAATTAATTACTTCAACACCAAAATTAGTAGATGCCCATTCAAAAATAAGTTCACAAGTGCTACTAGATTCATTGTTCCAATAGGCAAATTGATAAAATTCTTCTGGATTCTGATGATGATCAATCATAACAATTGGCAAATTCGTAGAGACAATTTTTTCGCCCAATTTATTGATTCTTCCAATTTGATTAAAGTCTAAGCAAAAAACGATGTCTGATTTTTGTAATATTTCCTCAGCAAGTTGGACGTTATTTTCAAAAATAATTACTTTTTCATTCCCCGGCATCCAAATCAAATTTTCAGCATAATCCGTTGGAGTAATAACGGTATTGTTTAGGCCTAAATGTGAGAGTATATGGCTTAAACCTAATGAAGAACCCATGGCATCTCCATCAGGTTTATGGTGAGTTGTTATAACCGCATTCTTGTATTTCAAAGATTTTAAATCGGCAACTAAATCTAATGTGGAATCAATTCTCATTTATTTTGCAAAAATACGGATAACCTAAGGTAAATTTGCAATAATGGGTAGCTCAGAGTATAGGCTTTATACATTAGACAATGGCCTACGTGTAGCACATTATAAAACTCCTTCCACAAACATTCTACATTGTGGTTATGTAATACATGCTGGCAGCAGAAATGATGGAGAAATGCCAGGTTTGGCACACTTTTTAGAACATATGTTTTTTAAAGGCACTAAAAATCGTAAAACAATTCATGTATTAAATCACTTAGAAGTTGTAGGAGGCGAACTTAACGCTTTCACGACAAAGGAAATAACTGCTATTTACGCAACTGTACAGAAAAAACATTTGGGACGAGCCATAGACATTCTCACCGATATTACATTTAACTCGACATTTATAGAAAATGAAATTCAAAAAGAGAAAATTGTAATTAAAGATGAAATCAATATGTATCTTGACTCCCCAGAGGAAAATATTTACGATGAATTTCAAGAACTGGTATTTAATAACCATCCAATTGCTCATAATATTTTAGGGAACTCCAATTCAGTAGAAAGTATATCTAAAAGCAATTTATTGTCATTTGTAGATAAATATTACCATCCAGAAAACATGGTATTTGTTGTAGTTGGAAATATTTCCATCGAAAGAGTTGTGAATCATTTGAATAAACATTCTAACAATCTTAAGTTTAATGATTTTCAAAAAACCAATAATTCTTCTCTTTTCAAGTATGAACATCCCCAAAGAGTCGAAAAAAGATTAGATTTTGGTCAATCCTATGCTATAATGGGAATTCCAACCTATTCAGAAACGAATCAAAAACGTTATCCATTATTTTTGTTAAATAACCTTTTGGGTGGTCCAGGTATGAATAGCCGACTAAATATTGCAATCCGAGAGAAATATGGTTACACCTATCATATTGAAAGTGGTTTTCAAACATTTGAAGATACTGGACTTTTTCATTGTTATTTAAGTTGTGAAGAAAAATACCTCAAAAAGTCAATTGAACTAATTGAAAAACAACTTCATAAATTAAAAAATGATGCTTTAGGTAGAATACAACTTAGCCAAGCTAAAAATCAACTTATTGGTCAGTTGGTTTTGGCAAATGAAGCCAGGAGTGGTCTAATTTTGCATATTGGAAAGGGAATATTAAAACACGGTAAAGCAAATTCAATTGAAGAAACAATTCGTAATATCCAATCAATATCAGCTCTAGATCTTATGGATGTAGCGAATGAAGTATTAAAACTCGATCAATTTAGTCATTTATACTATTTGCCTGAAAAATGATTAATGAGTTAAAACAACTTATTATGCAAGGTGAAGGCGTACAGCTGGATTTCAAACAAGTTATTCAAGACCCAAGAAAAATTGCAAAATCTATGGTGAGTTTTGCCAATACTCTAGGTGGAATTTTACTTATTGGCGTTCGTGATAATGGCAGTATTTCTGGTATTAATTTTGAAGAAGAGATACACATGTTAGAACTGGCGGCATCCTTTTATTGTAAACCGGAGTTAAAATATGAAGTTAAACCCATTCAAATTGATGGTAAAATCATATTAAAAGTAAAAATTTTAAAGGGGGATCATCAACCCTATTATGCGAAAGGGGCTGATGAGAAGTGGTGGGTTTATGTTCGTGTTAATGACAATTGTATTTTGGCTTCAAAAACTACCGTTGATTTTATGCATAGGCGAAACAAACCGGCAAAACTAACAATTGGGAAGTTGGAACAAGAAATAATCAAATTTATTTCAGAGAGGGAAAAAACAAATATTTTGGACATTTGTAGTCGATTTAACCTAGGAAAAAGGCGCGTATCGCGTATTCTGGTAATTTTAATGTCTTTTCAAATAATTCGCAGTCATACTTTTGAAAAAACAGAATTTTATACCGCTATATAAATAAAAAAGGTTGCTACGAAGACGCAACAACCTTTTAAATAAACAATATAATCTTATTTTGCTTTTGAATACAATTCAGATACTTTGTTCCAATTTACTACATTCCAAAATGCAGCAATATAGTCAGGACGTCTATTTTGATAGTTCAAGTAATAGGCATGTTCCCAAACGTCCAATCCTAAAATTGGTGTTCCTTTGATATCTGCTAAGTCCATTAATGGATTATCTTGGTTTGGAGTAGAGGAAACCACTAAAGTGTGTTCATGAACAACAAGCCAAGCCCATCCACTTCCAAATCTTGTGGTTGCAGCTTTATTGAATTGTTCTTTAAAATGATCAAAACTGCCAAAAGAAGCGGTTATTGCGTCCATCAATTCACCCGTTGGCAAACCACCAGCATTTGGGCCAATAGTTTCCCAAAAAAGCGAATGATTGTAATGTCCACCACCATTATTTCTGATGGCTGGAGAATATTTACTTACATTGGCAAGCAATTCAGATAATTCTAAGCCTTCAATATTGGCATCTTTTGCTGCAGCATTTAGATTATTTACATAAGCTTGATGGTGTTTACCATGGTGAATTTCCATCGTTTTTGCATCAATATGCGGTTCTAAAGCATTAAAATCGTAGTTTAGTTTAGGTAATTCGTACATAACATTTAGTATTAGTTAAACAAATTTACAACACTTAAAGTTTGGGTGCAATTATAAATCTATCATAGTTAACTTTGACGCGACAAATGCACCGTGAATTGCACAATACAATGAAAAATTTATGATTCAATACATTAACTTAGAATCATTTGCTGCCCTACTTACTTTGATTTGTGTATATTTAGCGGCAAAAAACAATCTTTTAAATTGGCCTATAAGTATTGTTGCCACAATATTATATTTAATCGTATTTGTTGAATGTAGATTATATTCAGATGCTTTGTTACAAGTTGTCTTTATTCTGTTTCAAATATATGGTTGGTATAACTGGAAAAAAGTCCAAAATGGCAATGATTTCAAAGGAATTAGAACATTAAACATAAGAAATTGGTTCTTTACAATTATTGTTTCTTTTATTTTATGGTGGATATGGTACAATTTATACTTAAAAATTGCACAAGATCCAAAATATCCTTTGATTGATAGTGGTTTAACTATATTCAGTTTAACAGCTATTTACTTACAGGCAAAAAAATATCTAGAAAACTGGATTCTATGGATTGTCGTGGATCTAGTTTATGTTCCCATGTATTATTATGCTGAAAAATTTCAAACTTCAGTACTTTATTTAATTCTGATTATTCTCTCCGTAAAAGGGTATTTAGAATGGAAAAAGACAAAAAAAATGGCCACTTAAAAAGTGGCCATTAAAAGTATTGAAAAAATAAATATTATTTTTTAGATGCATCAGCAGCTGCTTGCATCAATGCTCTAGTTGTTTTAACAGAAAGAATTGCATTTTCTTGTGCATTCAAAATTTCCAATTTTTCAATTGTAACGTGGCGAACTTTTGCACTTTGACCAATCTCTAATGTATCAATTGATACATCGACATAATCAGGCATGTCTTTTAATAACCCTCTTAATTTAAGAGCGTTAATTTTTTTCACCAATTTACCACCTGCTCTAACACCTGGAGAGTTTCCAACTACACGAACAGGAACTTCCATTACAACTAACATATCATCACCAACCTTTAAAAAATCGGCATGTAAAATGGCTTCAGACACAGGGTGAAATTGAACATCTTGAAGAATGGCGTCATGTTTTTCGCCATTAATATCCAATAATACCTTGTATACGTTATGGGTATAAACGAGATTTTTAAAATCTGCCTGATATATTGCAAAATGACTAACTACATCACCATTACTATACATTACACATGGAACTTTACCTTCAGATCTAAGTTCTTTTGCGGTGCGTGTACCAACTTCGGCACGTGCTTCACCTTTTAACAAAATTGTTTTCATATATTCTACTAATAAATTATTTTACTTTGATTTCATTTAAATTCAAGCTAGTTTGTTGAGTAAACACTTGCTTAAACAAAGAGCTAATACTGCCATTTTCATGTACATTGCGAATTGCACGAGCGAAAAGGGGTGCAACAGATAAAATTTTAATTTTATCGATGTGTTGTTTTAAGGGAATTGTGTCTGTAACAACAAGTTCTGTTAAAACACTATTTTGAATATTTTCGTATGCCTTACCGCTTAATACGGGGTGGCAACAAAGTGCTCTAACTGTTCGAGCGCCTTTTTCTGTTAACATTTGAGCTGCTTTACAAAGTGTACCACCAGTATCAATGATGTCGTCTATTAAAACAATATCTTTCCCTTCAACATCACCAATAACGGTCATATTCGCAATCTCATTGGCTTTTCTTCTTTCTTTATCACAAATTACCATTGGTAAATTGAGTATTTTAGCCACTTCCCTGATTCTGTTGGAAGCACCCACATCGGGGGCTGCAATGACTAAATTATCTTGTTCTAATGTTCTTATGTAAGGAGCGAAAATGATAGAACTTTCTAAATGATCTACAGGAACATTAAAAAACCCTTGAATTTGTGGAGCATGTAATTCCATTGTCATCACACGATTAGCACCAGCCGTTCCCAATAAATCAGCGACTAATTTTGACGCGATAGAAACACGTGGTTTGTCTTTTCTATCTTGACGGGCAAATCCGTAATAGGGAATAACAGCCGTGATATAGTTTGCGCTGGCACGTTTTGCAGCATCAATGGCCATCAATAATTCCATCAAATTATCACTTGTTGGATAAGTACTTTGGACTATGAATACATCACAACCACGCACACTTTCTTGAAAATTGGGTTGGAATTCACCATCGCTGAATCGACTTACGTTCAAATCGCCAGGCAAAGAACCATAAAATTCGCAAATAGCTTGGGTTAATGTCAGGGAGGCAGATCCCCCGAAAATTTTTACGGGATGAATGAGTGAAGTCATAATTGGATTCTACTGTCTCACAGGACCATCCTGGATATCATCAAATCGTTTTTGTTGTCCGACTAGGGCTCGAACCTAGACTCTTCTGGACCAAAACCAGACGTGTTGCCAGTTACACCATCGGACAATTTTCGGAGTGCAAAAATAAGATACTTTTTCTAATGACCAACAAAAAAGTCAAAAAATCCTTATTTTTTATGTTTTCTTATAATTTCATCAACAAAAAATCTGTCGAGCTCCTTATTTTAAAATTTGAATAAACTGAGATTGGGATTTTATCCTACTGGAAAGTTGAAGAATATAATTTCCATTTGGAATATCTTCAAAATTAGCCATATAGGTATGTGATCCAGCAGAAAAATCCCTACTAAAGAACGTTTTTATTCTGGAACCTTGGGCGTTATATAAATTCAATGAAATAGATCCACCACTATCAGTGTAAAAATTTAAAACTCCTTCGTTAGATATTGGGTTAGGTTGAATTGCATCCATTCCAATTTGAGTAACTAAATCTGCAAAATCTTCGATGTTTGACATGCTGTTTTTGAAGATAGGAAGGGTATCAAAAGCACCGCCCATAATGCTGTCGACGTCCGCTGATGGCAACTCAAACCAATCCTTCAATATTGTTGCATACACTTGCCTAAAATCAAACTGCATAGGTACATTGTCGTTCACTGTTGTAGTGGAAGGAATGGTTGGATTGTTTCCAATTAAACCAGGCTGCACAGCATCCCCAAAAACAATAAGCGGTGCACCCGCTCCGTGATCTGTCCCTCCGCTACCATTGCTTTGAATTCTTCTTCCAAATTCACTAAAGGTCATACCCACTACTCTATCACTAATTCCCAATAACTTTAAATCATCTTGAAATGCCTCAATGGCATCACTCAAAGATTTCAACAAAGTTGCGTGGTCTCCATCTGCTGTGGAAGCAGTATCTACTTGATTGCTATGCGTATCAAACCCACCAATACTAACCATATAAACTGGGGTTTGTAAACCGCCATGAATTAGTTTTGCAACAATTTTAAGTTGTTCGGAAAGATTATTTCTTCCATTACTAGTTGGATATTTAGTCGATAAATTCTTTCCTTTTCCGGCAGCCCCTTTTATGACATCAGCGTATTCATTTGTTTGCTGAGCCATTAATCGAATAAAAGCCAATTCTTCTCCGGCAGGAGTATTAGGTACCGTAGGAGAAACGTTGTCTACCAAGCTATAAAAAGTAGAAGGATCTGTTATTGCCATACCCATTCCGGTTGTAGGTCCCATAAACGTAAGAGAAACCAATGAACCGATTTGAATTGCCAATGGATCTGGCATGATTGTATTTGGATAATTTGTGGGGAAATTTGGGTATTTAGAATTCAAATATCGACCCATCCACCCTGTTGTAACTATTTTATTGCTATCAGATGCGCTCATCCAAATATCCGTAGCTCTAAAATGAGAAAAATCGGGTTGAGGATAGCCAATGGAATGTACAACATTCACTTTTCCATCATTAAACAAATTTTGAATTCCTGTCATCTTAGGATGTAATCCTGTTTTATCCCAACCATTTAATTTTAGAACCTTTGATTCTTCAATAATTACATTAGACCGGGCTTTACTTAGGTTGGAATATTGATCTAAGGGAATTACAGTATTTAATCCATCATTACCCCCATTTAATTGAATAATAACCAAAACTTTGCCATCGGCAGATCTTTTGCCAATTGCATTCAACAAAGAAGTTGAATTGTAAGTTCTTAAGCCAAGTCCGCTGATTGTAATAGGCACAACAGTTGAAGTAGCGGCTGTTTTTAGAAATGATCTTCTTTTCATAGGACTGTAATTAAGCAAGTTGATACTCGCTAAGATTCATGATAGATTTATACAAACTCTTCAACTTAACGGTAGCAGATGCCAAAGCGGTGGCGTGATTAGGATAAGAAGGTGTCGTGGCCGCATTATATTCATCGGTCCAATTGTAAGAAGGTATTCCGCCTGGAAGTAGAATTTCTTTCAATGATTCAAGCTGGTTGGTTTCAAGATTAAGCGGCAATAAAAAACTGATTGCATCTTCAATGAGTTTAATAGCATCCGATGGGTTTGCAAATTGTTTAGTGATTTTCCATGGATCAACACCAAAAGAAAATCCTTCTACTTTATAAGCGGACCACAACAAATAATCCTGAAATTCATTTCTTTTGGGTAAAGAATCGGAAGTTATCCAAGATCTCTGAAAAAGTGGTACTTGGTAGTATGCTTCCCATCCAGAAACACTTGGTGGATCTCCAAGATTCATTTGTGTAACCGCATTATAATAACTTCCAAATGCATAAAGTTTATACATTTTTTGATAATCCTTTTCATCTGGAAAATCCATCTCCCATTGACGAATATAACCTGCTATATGCATCAATGGATCTTTGATGATGCAGGATCTATTCCAAGAATCATAAAAATGCTCACTTTCTAATAGTGCTTTCAAAACAGGTTTCATTTCAAAGTTATTGTCTCTAAAAATTTTTGCTAAAGGCTCTATTACGTTGGATTCTGCGTTTTCATCAATATCGTAATAAACAAAATACCGATATAACCTTCTGCAAATATTTTTGGAAACTTCATCTACCGAAAAAATCATGTCCAACAACTCTTTTAGTTCGTCGGTGCCCGCTGATAGACCCGATTTTCCTTTAATCACTTTATTTCCATAAAAACTTGAAAAAGTTTTATCCGTGGTATCATGATTTGCAGAAACAAAATAGGTTGAATATGGCGTGGTGGTGGGATTAACCGAAAAACCTGTTAATATTCTTGCTGCTGCTTTCACATCGTCTTCGGTATACTTACTGCCAGGACCCTTACCTAATGTAAATAATTCTTGCAATTCGCGGGCATAATTTTCATCTGGAGCCCTTTTAGTATTTAATCGGCCGTTTAAGAAAAACAACATCGCTGGATCTACTGTAACCTGTTGAGTTAAAGTTTTAAAATTACCTAATGCATAATCATTTAACACTTTTACATAGGTATAACACATCGCTGCAATCGGGGTGTTCAGCATTTGTATTGCAAAATGATTGTGCCAGAATACAATCATTTTTTCCATGATGGTTGGTTTTTGACGTACGGGAAGTGACCAAAACCATGATTTTACGCTAATTTTTCGACTCTCTTCCAAATAAATGTCTACTGGGGCGTTAACCCATGTTTTACCATAAGGGACATTTGTGTCTGGGGTAGTATTGTGATAATTATTTACGGGTGGTAGAAATGTATAGCTACTGGTATCCAACAAAGCAGAAATTGCTTCTGAAAGCGATAGTTTAGAGAAGTCATTGATTTCTGAAAGTTTGGGGCCATAAATGGTGCGACGTAGCAAATGACTAACTTCAGATTTCGACCAAGTTCCAGTGTATTTATCTAAACCAGTATTTGTTCTTCGAACAACTTTTAGTTTCGTTGGATCAGCAAGATTTTTTGTCTTACTCATCGTTAAAAATCCACGTCTATTCATAAAATAATTGATTCTGGTTTAAGGGTTAGACGTGAAATTACAGAAAAGGTTTCATTTTAGGGGGATTTATATTTAATTTTTACTTCCCCATGATGAAATTTCATGATAATCCCTTGAATTTCAACCCTTAATCTGCCAGAATCATCCACGCCAATAATTTTGGCCTTCATTGTAACAGACTCCTTACTTTTAAAAATTTCTAGTTCGGTTTCTTCTTGAAATCTCCAAAGCGCATTATCAAAATACGTATCTAACTTTAATGAATACAAAGGTTTGGCATTTTGGGAAACGTGAAAAAATAAATCATGTGTTAATTTTTCTAATTCAACGGCTTTATTATTGATTAATTTCAAACTTGTAGCGTGTTTTAAATCATCAGGAAACAAGTCTTGATTTGTATTCACTCCTATCCCTAAAAATAAATATTTTTGCTTTTTGATTGAAAATATTTGCATGAGTAAACCGGATACTTTTTGCCCGTCTTGCACAATATCGTTGGGCCATTTAATGGTTAAAGGCTCATTAGAGTAACGTTGAATAATGCCGAGTATAGTTAGTGTTAAGTGTTTATTTAGTTGAATTAAGTCTTGAATATCGGCAATGGGAATGGCCACAGAGAGTGCACAATTCTTAAATGGTTCCTGTTTCCAGATGGAATCGCTTTGACCAATTCCATTTGTTTGATTAAAAGTATATAAACCAATAACTTCATTTTGAAAATTGGACATACCTTCAATCAATTCAACTAGTTTAAGTTGAGTTGTTTCACACTTGTCTATAAAATAGAGTAAAGTGGATTCTGTATTTTCTATCAGGTGAATCTGTTCCAAAATAACGTACTTTGTGCAAAGTTCGAAAAAATGAATCAAAAAATGGATAATGAATCAGATGCAATGACCGCGGTTATTGTTCATGGTTTACAAGAAAAAAAAGGAATTAACATTGTTACCATAGATTTGCGTGGATTAAAATCTGCATTTGCAGACTTTTTTGTTATATGTCATGGTGGATCAAATCGTCAGATAGATGCGCTTGCAGACAGTGTTGAGGACGAGATGCGCAAGGCGTTGAAGGAAAAGCCAAAGCACCGTGAAGGAAATGATGTATCGGAATGGATATTGTTAGATTATTACAATGTAATTGTGCATATCTTCTCTGAAGAAAAGCGCGATTTTTATGAGTTAGAAGAATTGTGGGGAGACGGAATTGTAAAAAAATACGAAGAACTTAAATAAAAGTTTGTTTTTTCGCCAACAATTTGTAATTTTGCACCCCCAAGAATTCACTTGGCCCGTTCGTCTATCGGTTAGGACACGTCCCTTTCACGGATGAAAGAGGGGTTCGATTCCCCTACGGGCTACAAATCGCGGGATGGAGCAGTGGTAGCTCGTCGGGCTCATAACCCGAAGGTCACAGGTTCGAGTCCTGTTCCCGCTACTAAGTGAATCAAAAAAGTCGTCAGTAATGGCGACTTTTTTTGTTTTAGGCTCATATCCGTCAGCCGACGGACACAGGTTCGAGTCCTGTTCCCGCTAGTAAGTCCGAAAAAGACTTCAGAAATGGCACCCTTTTTGTTTAATCTTTTCGATCAATTAATAATATGTTCGTTACATACGCCTTGTACTCTGCTATTTTCGACAAAATCTATATCGGTTACACTTCAGACTTAATCGATAGATTTCATTCTCATAATCGTTTTGCAAACAAAGGATATACCACGAAATTTAGACCTTGGATTGTGGTACATGTCGAATTTTTTGACACTAAAGCTCAAGCTATGGCAAGCGAAAAACAACTTAAATCTAGACAAGGCCGATTATTCATTAGGAAGCAGATTCAGATCCTAGGCTCATATCCGTCAGCTGACGGGCACAGGTTCGAGTCCTGTTCCCGCTACTAAGTGAATCAAAATAGTCGTCAGTAATGGCGACTTTTTTTTGTTTTAGGCTCATGTCCGTCAGTTGAAGAACACGGTTAAATGTGACTCCCCGTTCCGGCTACCACGAAAAAGTCTATTCCAACCGTATTCTTCAGTTCATTTCGATACACAACCTAATAATCCTACCTTCATCGAGGAAATTTGTAGGTCTCCGTAAATTTTTGTTACTTACACTTGTGCAAGTTTCTTTTTTGTTAATTTTTTCCATTATCATACTTGTGGGTTATTTGTTTGAGGTCTTATCCCCCAAAACAAGAATCCCAAACGTCATTATTTTACTGGGATTGGGAATGGTGTGTAAGGAATTGGCAGTTTTGGGAAATTGGAATGCTCCAAACTTTTCTTCTGTATTACCCGAATTGGGAACCATTGGCTTAATATTGATTGTTCTAGAAGGCTCATTGGAGTTAAAACTAACAAATGACAAAAAACCACTCCTAATTAAAACTTCATTGTTGGCATTTTTGTCTATTCTTACCCTTGCGGTAGGATTGAGTTTGCTATTTACTTTTCAGGGATATACATTTCAACAGAGCATTGTAAATTCTATTCCCCTTGCCATTATAAGCAGTGCCATTGCCATTCCAACGGCCAAAATGTTAAGTTCAAAAGACAAAGAATTCGTGATTTTTGAAAGCAGCTTGTCAGACATCATAGGGGTAACGGTATTCAACTTTTTGATTGTTAACACCATCATTAATTTCGATAGTTTCATCCATTTTGCGTTAGAAATTGGAATTAGTATTCTATTTAGTGTAATTGGTGCCATTCTGTTAATCATCATTCTGAACCGCTTAAAACACAAAATAAAATTCATACCCATCATAGCATTAATATTGATGCTATACGCCATTGCCAAAGGGTTTCACTTGCCAGCACTCATCTTGATATTGGTTTTTGGCTTGGTGGTTGGAAACATAGAACGAATAACACAAATATCCTTCTTAAAACAATTTAACCCTTCTCATTTGATTAGGGAAATTCATCGATTTGAAGAAATTACCACCGAATTGACTTTTGTAGTCAGGGTTGCCTTTTTTGTGATTTTTGGATTTACAATAGACATTAATACAATACTTGAAATAAATACTTTGTTGTTGTCGCTTTCAATTTTTGCAATGATTCTTATTTTAAGAGTGTTGTTGTTACTGATTCTGCGATTGCCTGTATTTCCATTGGCTTTTATTGCACCAAGGGGATTAATTACCATCTTGTTGTTTGTAAATATACCCCTTCATCTTTCTATTGATGGCGTAAATCAAACCATCATTACACAGGTAATTCTTTTAACTGCTTTGTATATGATGTTTGCCACAATCTTTGTGAAAAAACCAGTTCCTCAGTCTACATTATAAGGTCTCAAAAAAGGCCAGTGCTTTTAATCCGTGATCATTCCAAAATTGGTAGTCGTGCTGTCCAAGATCAATGTCAAATTTCGCTTTAATAGCAGGTCTAAATACGAGCGAATCTTTGAATGCGATGCTGTTTTGTACTGAAACCATTTTATCTTGCAAACCATGGGACATATAAACAGGGATAGTCCACTTTGAAATATTCTGAAGGATGTTATTGGAACCGCTTACCCAGCGATATGGATATTTCCAATAGGGACCCAATGTGTTTTTAAAAAGCAAATCGGTAGTATCTAAATTGGGCGCATAATCACCACTTAAGCAACCTACGGCTTTAATTTCAGATCCATGTTCCAAGCCCAATAAGGCTGCACCCCGAGCACCAGTAGAAAGACCCAAAACGAATGTTCTCGATTCTGGAATAAAAAATCCAGTATTTTTATATGGCGACAGCACTGAATCCCAAAGCCATGTTCTGGTGGGATAGGTAGCATAGTCTGCTCTACAGGTATTGTAAACACTGTCTAAATAAACACTCTTACCCATGTCTACCAACAATACGTGATAACCCAATTCAGTTGCACGTTGGCACACTTTTGTTTTAAACTTCCAATCCAATACGGGTAAATTCCAACCGGGTAGAAGTAAAATCAACCCACGATTTTTGGTGTGTTTTTTAGAAGTTAAGAAAAATACCTGAACTTTTGTTTTGCCGTAAAATTGAGAATAAGTGGTGTCATAAAATTTGGGACCCTTTTCGATTGAAGTATTTAACTGTTTACCATCTTGAGTATTGCCAGAAATCAAAAAGAAGGCCAGAATACCCAATACAAAGAATGAAAAGAGGACAATCAATACACGCATGGGTATTTATTATTCTGCGTCGTAGCCGTATTGACGAAGAAGGTTGTCATTGTTTCTCCAATCGTCACGGACTTTAACAAAAAGCTCAAGGAACACCTGTTTGCCAAAAAAGGTCTCTAAATCTAGTCTAGATTTAATGCCCAATTGTTTGATTTTTTGACCTGCAGTACCAATAATAATTGGTTTCTGGGAATCCCTCTCCACAATAATTTCACAGTTTAGCTTAAGTAATTTACTGCCTTCTTTAAAGCTTAAGGTCATTACTTCACAAGAGTAAGGAACCTCTTCAGAGTAAATTTTAAGAATGTTGTTTCGAATAATTTCATTGACAAAGAATCGTTCCGACCTGTCTGTTAACTGATCTTCAGGAAAGTAAGGCGGATGAACAGGCAAATATTCAACCAAATAATTCTCTAATATGTCTGTATTAAATCCCTTTTCAGCAGAAATAGGAAGATAAATATCAGCTGCAAAATTTTCTTTGATTTCAATGAGTTTTGATTCAAGTTGTTCTTGGTTGCTTAAATCTACTTTGTTAATGGCAATAATTTTTTTGGATTTAGCTCCTTCGAATTTCGCTTTGATTTCTTCCGAAAATTTACTTGAAGTAATGTCTATAATGAGCACCAATATATCACTGTCTTTAACGCTTTCATTAACAAAATGCATCATCTTTTCGTGCATTTTATAACTTGTTTTGGTTAAGACTCCTGGGGTGTCACTATAAACTATCTGATAACCGGGATTGTTTTTTACACCCAAAATTCTGTGCCGTGTTGTTTGAGCTTTGGGGTTTACTATGGCCAGCGCTTCGCCAAGTAAATGATTATACAAGGTACTTTTTCCTGCATTGGGCATGCCAATTATACTCACAAAACCACTTTTAAAATTATCCATAAATTGAATTCAAAGGTAATTCATATATTGTTGAAACTTGCTTGCGGAATTATTCTAAAAAAATTTGCGAAATATTTCTTAGTTTCACGATTTATGAATGTACGCCGTTTTCAAATTTTAACCTGTTTCCTTCTATTTTTCGCTCTACCAATCAACCTTTTTTCGCAAAATAAAAGTCCGCGCGGATTCAAAAATTTAAATTTATACAGAGAATTTGTAGCCAAATCCAGTAGGGTCTTCAATCCCCATGGCACAACGGCCAAAATCCGATATTCTTTATCACGGAAATACACTGATAGTTTAATATTACCGAAGTCATATTCTCAGTCAAAATTGGTATTTCACGATGCGTTTGATAGTTTCAATTCGAACACATGGGGGGTTGGACAACCTTGGGGGGTCTATCATCCCAGCTTTCCACATCAATATTATGGTGACAGCGAAGTATTTGTCAAAAACGGCTATTTATACTTATTAAATCAAAGTCGAAAAAAAACTTTTAATTCAAACACAAAAGATTCCATAACAATACCTTATGGTACAGGTTTAATCAATACATTTAAGTCAAATAGTTTCCAATATGGATATTTTGCTATACGTTGCAAAAACCCACAAGGTGCTGCTACTTGGCCTGCATTTTGGCTAACGGGGCGTTATCATTGGCCACCTGAAATTGATATTTTTGAAATGTACGGAAAAAAAGATGGGAGTACAGTTCACAAACAAATGATTACACTGCATCTGGGAGAAACCGAAAACAAATCGAAGAGGCAATTTGAACGTGGTTTTAAACTTCCAGCAAATACGGATACTAGTTTTCACATTTACAGTTGCGATTGGAATGATAAGCGCATACGCTTTTATACCGATGGCGTATATGTAAAATCGTTCCGATTAACTTCATGGATGAGGCAGTATTTTCAAGAGCCGATGTACTTAATTGTGAATAATGCTTTAGATCATCGATATTTAGAATATCTGCCCAAGGGAAAATTCAGTCAAGCCTTTGTGGTAGATTGGGTAAAAGTGTATCAAAATCCCAAGCAAATTCTTATTCCATCTTCCAAAGAATGAGGTTGATACCCTAGTTCTTTGGCCGCTTTATCTATTGAAAGTCCTGTTATTGGGGGACGTTTAGCGGGTTGATTTAGAGAAATACTGTCTACTTTTGAAATATTTTCCATTGAAAATTGGTACATATTTGCAATTTTTTCTACCAATTCATAAATACTTAAATAATCTTTTCCTGCTATGTTATACACCTCATTATTTTGAGATTCAGCAGCCAATTTGCACCCAATGGCCAAATCTTCAGCCAAAGTTGGGGTTCTGAATTGGTCAAATACCACTTTGGCTTGAGCACGTTTTTCCAAGGTATTAAATGCCCACAACATGATATTGCTACGACTCATATCTGCTACCTTTCCATAGACTAAAACGGTTCTTAAAATGGCCCAATTATTGGCCTTTTCTTGAATAATTTTCTCCGCTTCTAATTTACTCCAACCATAATAACTCAATGGATTCGGGCTATCCTCTTCGGTATACATTTTTTTAGTACCATCAAAAATAAAGTCCGTGCTAATGTGTACCAGTCTAAAAGACAAAGAATTAGACAATTCTACCAAATATTTCACCGCATTCACGTTTAAATCGAAGCATTTTTCTTTTTCTTTTTCACAATCATCTACTTGCGTCATTGCAGCACCATGAATAACCACATCTGGTTTTACTTCATTTAGAATGTGTTCCAATTCTTGAAAGTTGGTTATGTCTAAACTTAAATAGGTGTATCCATCCTGAATAGGGTGTCTATTTGCTCCAATTCCTGTTGCGAAGAATTCTATATCGTTATTGTTAAGGTATAAATCTGTTAATTTTTGACCTAATAAACCGTTACTACCTGTTACTAACACTTTCTTTTTCATGAGCATCTCTGAATTTGGTGTTCAAATTTCTATTAGATTCGGCGATATAACAAATCGAATAATGATTGAGTGTTTAGAATATGTATTTTTGTGTTATGAAATTTGTCACATTCATCCGTTCAAACAAAGAAGTTGCAGGAATTGTAGTAAATAACGAGGTTTTCCCATTGAATGAAATCAATCCAGAAATACCAGTTAGCATGAGAGAAATGCTAAACAAATGGGAAGAAATACTTCCACTTTGCAAAGAAATTGAGAAAAAAGCCTTGAACGGCGAATATACTTTAGGTTCCTTATTGTCCGATGTTTCATTGAAAGCGCCAATCCCAAACCCTACAAGTTGTCGCGATGGATATGCGTTTAGACAGCACGTAGCGGCAGCTAGGCGGAATAGAAAAGTCCCTATGATTGAGGAATTTGACCAATACCCTATTTTTTACTTCACCAATCACAATGCTGTGCAAGGTCCTGGAGAAATTCCTTGTATGCCAGACCATTTTAATAAATTAGACTTTGAATTAGAGGCGGCAATTGTAATAGGAAAAAAGGGAAGAAATATTAAGGCAGAAGAAGCAGACGCATTTATTGCAGGTTATATGATTATGAACGACATGAGTGCAAGAGCCCTGCAAATGGAAGAAATGTTGTTGAATTTGGGACCGGCAAAAGGCAAAGATTTTAGTACAGTAATTGGCCCATGGATGGTAACTCCTGATGAACTTGAACCCTTCAAAATATCCCCCAAAAAAGGACACATTGGAAACAATTACGATTTATCCATGGAATGTTGGGTAAATGGTGAAAGGGTAAGCGAAGGAAATATGGGTGATATGGATTGGACATTTGCAGAAATCATAGAGAGATGTGCCTATGGTGTAGATGTTTTGCCAGGTGATGTTATTGGCTCTGGAACTGTTGGAACAGGTTGTTTCCTTGAATTAAACGGAACTGGATTGTTAAATGACCCCAATTATCAAGTACAATGGTTGAAGCCGAATGATACCGTTGAAATGAAAATAAAGGGATTGGGACACCTAAAAAATACCATTATTCAGGAGGGCACTGAATTTTCATTATTTGCATTAAAAAAATCAATTTAAAACTTCACTCGACAAAACTCCTATTTTTAGCGAAACATTTTTTGCATTAACAAAATTTTAATCAACTTTGATTTTTTATGATAAATAACCACGAAATAGACTACAAATTACATGGCGAAGAAATGCAATGTGTAGAAATTGAATTAGATCCACAAGAAACTGTAATTGCAGAAGCTGGTAGTTTTATGTTTATGGACAACGGCATAGAAATGGAAACCATTTTTGGCGATGGAAGTAAACAGGACGGAGGATTACTAAGCAAAGTTTTGGGTGCTGGTAAACGTTTGTTGGTGGGTGAAAGTTTATTCATGACTGCCTTTACCAACCATGGTTACGAAAAAAGAAGAGTATCATTTGCGGCACCTTACGCAGGTAAAATCGTTCCATTAAATTTAGCCCAACTTGGTGGAAAGGTTATTTGTCAAAAAGATGCCTTTTTATGCGCTGCAAAAGGGGTGAGTGTAGGCATTGAATTTCAACGAAAGCTTGGTACTGGATTATTTGGTGGGGAAGGTTTTATTATGGAGAAATTGGAAGGTGACGGAATGGCATTTGTTCATGCTGGAGGTTATATTATTGAAAAACAACTTATACCGGGAGAATCATTTAGGGTTGACACGGGTTGTATTGTGGCCTTTACCGGTGGCGTTAATTACGACATTCAGTTTGTTAAAGGGGTAAAAAATGTAATTTTCGGAGGCGAAGGTTTATTTTTTGTTGTATTGTCTGGCTCTGGTACTGTTTGGTTGCAAAGTTTACCAGTTAGTCGATTGGCTAGTCGAATTTTAAGCTATGCTAGACCAGGACACAGAAAAGAAGAAGGCAGTATTTTAGGCGGCTTGGGCAATTTGTTCGATGGGGATGGTTTTAGATAATTAAAACCAAAAAGACGCTTTTATAGCCAAACTTCTACCTCCCTGAATCCAGGTTTGTTGCATTGGTAATAGATTTAACTGATCCCAATTTTGAGAATACACTATGAATAAGTCACTCATTGGTCTATATCTCCATTGAAATCTTAAATTCAT
>CAMAQS010000004.1 GCA_945860565.1 Chitinophaga pinensis
GAATGGAAATCTTTGAGGGCTGAGGCATTAAGTGTTCAACAATTTAAAGAATTGGCAATTTTTTTTTCAGAGGCAACTCACTGAATATAATGAATTAGGTCGTTTTATTTAAAATGATTCTACGTATAAAATAGTTAAACTTTAAAAAAATCTCGAACCTTTTAAGCTAACTAATGTTGTAAATACTAAATTTGTGCCCTGAACCGCATTTGGTCGAATAAAAATGAGAGTTGATACGCTTAGAGTTTGCATAAACTCGCTTTCGAAAAGATTGGTGGCAATGTTCGCATTCCTATTAAGTCCGTTGTTTCTTTTAGCAGCCGCGGACGTGGTAGCTCCACCCAAAGAATTTAGTCCTTTAAACTGGGATTGGATTAGCATTTTAATTTGTTTGCTCATTGTGCTCATCATTTTGGTGATTGCACGTGCATTCGATATTGGATCGTTAACCGAAAAAATCACTGGTAAAACAGTGGTAAGCTGGAACAATGTAAATGCGTATGCGGCTATGGTGTTCTTGGTTTTAGGTTTAATAGGAGTTTGGTATGAATTGGTATACCATGGTAAATACCTAAAATTGGATCATTCTGCATCTGAACATGGATCTACCTTAGATTCAATGTTCTTTTGGACCTTTGGTTTTACATTTTTCGTGTTCATTGTTACAGAGATTTTGTTGTTTTATTTCATGTATCGCTACCGTTACAACGAAAAACGCAAAGCCTTGTACTATTACCACAACAATAAATTAGAGGTAATATGGACCATTGTGCCATCGATTGTACTTACATTTTTGGTTTTAAGAGGATTTACCACTTGGTCTAAAATTACTTCAGACATCCCAAAAGATAGCCAAGAAATAGAAGTTTTTGCATACCAGTTCGGATGGAAAGCGCGTTACGGCGGCGACGATAAAATGTTGGGTAATTCTAACTTCAACTTTATCTCTGGTTCAAACCCATTGGGAGTGGCTGAAGATGGTGCTGTTGTAGAATTAATCAAAGAATTAGAAGGGGAAGTATCTAAAATAAAATTGAAACAAGCTACAGCCGCCGATTCCATTAAAGTGTGGAAAGCCGGTTACGATAGAATGGTTGCAACAGGTTTAGATCGCACTTATCCAGAAGATTTTAAAGCCGTTAAAGAAAGATACAATGATGCCGTTAGTGGCGGATATGAGCGTCAATTGAAAAAAGATTTGAAGCGTAAAAACACTGCTTTGAAACGTATTGGTGAATATCAAAAAGACAAAGATTTCTTTGATGGTTCTGCAAAAGACGATCGCGTTACCACAGAAATAGTATTGGTAAAAGGTAAGCCTTACATATTTAAGTTTAGGGCAAGAGACGTTATTCACTCAGCGTATATGCCAGACTTCAGAGTTCAAATGAACTGTGTGCCTGGTATGCCTACTCAGTTTGCTTTCACTCCAGTAATTACTACGGCGGAAGCAAGAGAATTTAAAAACAATGCAGAATTTGATTATTATTTGTTCTGCAATAAAATTTGTGGTGCAGCGCACTACAACATGAAAATAAAAGTAACAGTAGTTTCTAGCGAAGCGGAATACAATACATGGTTGGCTACACAAGCACCATTTGTAGCTCCACCAGCAGCCGAGGTGCCAGTAGCACCCGCGGCGGCGGATTCTAGCAGTATAGTTAAAAAAGGTACAGTCGCAATAAAATAAAAAAAGGATATGGGAACAGCAGCTTTACACGCAGACCATCACGATCACCACGGCGATCATCAACACCACAAAGAGAGCTTCATAAGCAAATATGTGTTCTCGATGGACCATAAGATGATTTCTAAACAATTCTTGATTACAGGAATTATAATGGGGGTTATTGGAATGGGAATGTCAATGTTATTTCGTTTGCAATTGGCATGGCCCGATGAGCAATTTGGAATTCTAGAAATGCTTTTAGGAAAATGGGCCGTAGACGGTAAATTAGACCCTAACTTTTACATGGGTTTGGTAACCATTCACGGAACAATCATGGTATTTTACGTCTTGACCGCTGGATTAAGTGGTACATTTAGTAACTTACTCATTCCATTACAGGTAGGTGCACGTGACATGGCTTCGCCATTCATGAATATGTTGTCCTATTGGTTCTTTTTGGCCAGTTCGATAGTGTTATTAAGCAGTGTATTTATTGAAACTGGACCAGCATCTGGTGGATGGACCGTTTATCCTCCGTTGAGTGCCTTAGAAAAAGCAATGCCAGGATCTGGTTTGGGTATGACACTTTGGTTGTCTGCCATTGCACTTTTCATTATTTCATCTTTGTTGGGTGGTATTAATTATATTTCTACAGTATTGAACATGCGTACCAAAGGAATGAGCATGAACCGCATGCCATTGACCATTTGGGCATTCTTCTTTACTGCAATTTTAGGTGTATTGTCTTTCCCAGTATTGTTGGGTGCTGCATTATTCTTGATATTTGACCGTTCTTTCGGTACCAGTTTTTATCTTTCTGATATTTATTTAGAGGGAGTTGGTGCCTTAGAAAACATTGGTGGTAGCCCTGTATTGTATCAGCATTTGTTCTGGTTCTTGGGTCACCCTGAGGTATACATTATCTTAATGCCTGCTTTGGGTATTACCTCTGAGGTAATTTCAACCAACGCACGTAAGCCAATCTTTGGTTATACTGCCATGATTATCTCTTTAATGGGTATTTCTTTCCTTTCATTTATCGTGTGGGGTCACCACATGTTTATTACAGGGATGAATCCATTCTTGGGATCGGTGTTCATGATTCTAACCTTAATCATTGCCGTTCCATCGGCGGTTAAGGCATTTAACTATCTCACCACGTTGTGGAAAGGAAATTTGCGTTTCACTCCAGCGATGTTGTTTTCTATCGGATTGGTTTCTTTCTTTATTTCTGGTGGTTTAACCGGTATATATTTAGGAAATGCTGCCATGGATATTCAATTGCACGATAGTTATTTTGTTGTAGCTCACTTCCACTTGGTAATGGGTTCTGCGGCTATCTTTGGTATGTTTGCAGGTATTTACCACTGGTTCCCAAGAATGTACGGCAGAATGATGAATAAACCCTTGGGTTATTTCCACTTCTGGTTTACATTTGTTGCTGCGTATTTGGTGTTCTTCCCAATGCACTTCATGGGATTGGCGGGTGTTCCACGCCGTTATTACCAATTTACGTTGGTGAAAGAATTTGAAGTATGGATGGATGTGAATGTGCTTATTACTGTAGCCGCTTTGGTTGGCGGATTCGCACAGTTGTTCTTCCTATTTAACTTCTTCTACAGCATTTTCAAAGGCAAAAAATCAGTACAAAACCCATGGCAAAGTAACTCCTTAGAGTGGAGTGCTCCAGTGGAAAGAATTCACGGAAACTGGCCTGGTGCTATTCCTGAAGTATATCGTGGTCCTTACGAATATTCTCGTCCTGACCGCGAAGAGGATTTCTTCCCTCAATACATTGCCGACGACAACTCACCTGAAGTTCTAGTTCCTGAAGGCGAAACTGTAGTTCCTGCAGCAAAAGATCCTGAGGAAGTTGAATCAAGTGTATTCTTTGCAGCAATCAAACGCGTGTTTGGTTTAAGCTAATATGTCAGAAAACGGTTCACACCGGATTGCTATTATATACAGACGAATAGGTTTATTTACCTGTTCGTCTGTTTTTTTATTGTTCCTTTTTGGGGGATTGGTGAGGGCTACAGGAAGTGGAATGGGATGTCCCGATTGGCCAAAGTGCTTCGGACAGTTGGCGCCGCCGTTCCACGAGAAGGATTTGCCCGCAAATTATCAGCAGATATTTTTAGAAAAGCGAACAAAAAAGCTGAATCGCTTCCTTTCTACGTTAGAAAAACTGGGAATGCATGAAAAAGCCGTGGCCATTCGCGCCGAAAAGAGTGTGTATTTGCCCGAAGCGTTCGATCCCGTAAAAGCGTGGATTGAATACATAAATCGGTTGTTTGGGGTTTTGAGTGGATTGTTTGCAATAGCGTTCATTGGCATGGGAATCGTGTACCGTAAACAACTTGTGGGGACACGAATGTGGCTCATTATGGGCTTTATTTTTCTGCTTTTGAATGCGTGGTTGGGAAGTATTGTAGTGGCTACCAATTTGTTGCCCGGTATAGTATCCCTTCATTTTATGCTTTCATTTATTTGCCTTTTTGCCTTTATAAAAGCCATTAATGTGGTGGTTCCTGTGTTGAAACATCACCAGCAATCTGAAAAGAAATACTGGAATATATTGTGGTTGGCATTGTTTGTAGTGGTAATTTTGGGTACATGGTCGAGAGAACATATTGATCAACTTCGGGTTGCTGGGGAATTAATAGATACGGAATCCGGATGGATCAACATGGCGAAAATGGATGCGCTGTTTGCCATTCACCGCTATGTTCCCGGGTTGATATTGATTTTTGCCTTTTTAAGATTGAGGGCAGACAATAAGTCCTTTTTTGGCTGGTCGCAGCATTGGAATAAAATTGCCTGGTTGTGTGTGGCGCAAATTGCTTTTGGGGCAATTCACATTGTGTATGCAATACCGCAGTGGACACAAATTGCGCATGTAGTATTGGGAAGTGGTTTACTTACATATAGTTATTTAATATTGAGTGCATACCGCACAGAAAAATGAAATCAACAATTAAGAATTATACGGAACTCATAAAGTTCAGATTAACGAGTACGGTGGTGGCAACGTCGAGTTTCGGCTTTATTTTGGCCTTAAAGCACTCTCACGGAAGTGAATGGACGTCAAATTTCAACTGGGTCTTGTTTTTGGGTGTTTTGTTTGGGGGGATGTTCATCGTTTTTGCAGCGAATGGCATGAACCAAATCATTGAAAAGGAAAACGACGGCAAAATGGGTCGTACTGCCAATCGTCCGATTGTGGAGGGAAGGATAAGCATCTCCGATGCCCGCATTTTCTGCTGGGTAACGGGCTTCTTGGGCTTGTTTGTAATGATACTTACGGGTGCTTCCTTTTTATCTATTTTGTTGGCTTCCAGCAGTCTTATATTGTATGTATTTATTTACACACCAATGAAACAAGTAAGTCCCTTGGCTGTAATGGTGGGAGCCATTCCGGGGGCTTTGCCGCCATTAATTGGTTATACTGCGGTTATACCGAGGTTGGAAGAATTGGGATTGATGTTATTTATGGTTCAATTTTTTTGGCAGTTTCCGCATTTTTGGGCCATTGCTTGGTTGCTTCACGACGATTATCAAAAAGCAGGATATTGGTTGCTTCCATCGGGTGGGGGACGCGACAAGCGCAGTGCTTACCAGATATTGATATACACGGTTTTATTGTCTATTGTAAGTTTAATGCCCTTGTTTTATAACATAGCAAGTTTAAAGGCAATTGTTGTAATTGTTCCCGTGTGCTTATTCTTTTTATTTAAAGCGTACCGTTTGTTTAAAACATTGGAAATAAAAGATGCACGACAGCTTTTATTTACATCGTTTTTGTTCACTCCTGTTGTATTTTTGTGTTATATATTATTTTAAGTCATGAAGTCAACCAAATATAAAGACCCACAACCCAATGTAGCACCTGCAAAATTAAATTTGTGGTTGTTTATAGTGGCCAGTAGCATGTTGTTTGCCGCTGTTGTAAGTGCATTTATTGTGCACCGTCCAGATGCACAAGGAAGACAGGCATGGACGGCCTTTGATCTTCCCATATATTTTCTATATTCTACGTTTATTGTTATTATTAGTTCTGTAACTGCATATTATGCATACAAAATGGCCAAACAAGACGAATTGGGCGCCAATAAATATTTTTTACTGGGTACATTATTCTTGGGAGTACTGTTTTGTTTATCGCAGTATATGGGATGGCAGCAAATGGTTAATTTGGATTTGACCTTTGTGAATGCGCGTCCCGAAGACATTTCAGCTTCTTATGTTTGGGTAATCACCTTGTTGCATTTTGTGCATATTTTAGGTGGAATTGGCCTTATATTCGCAACTTGGATCCAAGCAATCCGACTAAATGTGCATAAAAAAAGCATGTTATTGATGTCAATAACACACACTTATTGGCATTTTGTTGGGTTATTGTGGATTTTGTTATATTTATTCCTTTATTTCGCACAGTAGATTTACCCAATGGCAAACCAAATTCAAACAACGTATGAGAACCAACCCATGTGGGCTGGAGGACGTTCACCGTTCAACGTGAGTTATGGCAAACTGATGATGTGGATTTTCCTCTTATCAGATGCATTCACCTTCTCTAGTCTTTTAGTTCAGTATGGAGCACAGCGCTTTAGTAATGTTCAAACAGCAGTAACATCTAAATGGCCTGATCCAGCGTCTATTTTTAATCACTTTCCAATGATGCATGGATTGCACTTACCATTGCTGTTTGTGAGTGTTATGACGTTTATTTTGATTCTAAGTTCTGTTACAATGGTATTGGCTGTTGAAGCTGGTCACCGTAATAGTAAAAAAGAAGTTCAACGTTATATGATTTATACCATTTTAGGTGGTGCAGCATTTTTAGGTTGCCAAGCTTGGGAGTGGTATACGTTCATTCACGAAGGTGCCAGACTCGATGGAAATACTTTTGGTATTACCAAAGAAGGTTACAGTCACTTAAAAAGTGTTGGTTTTGGTGATCATTTCGAATGGGAGGCTGGTGACAGATCAAATGGACCTGTACCATTTGCCGCTTTGTTTTTTATTGTAACAGGGTTCCACGGGTTCCACGTATTCTCGGGAGTAGTAATCAATGTTGTAGTTTATATTATGACGGTGAGAGGCGTATTTGAACGTCGTGGTCACTACGAAATGATTGAAAAAGCTGGTCTTTATTGGCACTTTGTAGACTTGGTTTGGGTGTTTGTATTTACTTTCTTCTATCTAATCTAATTTAATACATAATTATGGAATTTTATACTAAACCAGGAGATTACGATCCAATTAACTACATTCCACATGGCGAAAGTCATGGTACCAAAGAACTTTGGCGCACTTTTTGGATCTTGTTGGGGATCACCATTTTCGACTTTATCATTTATTTCGTTATGCCCGCATCTGGTTACCGAAATTTGATTTTTATATTTTTTGGAATTGTTAAAGCCTATTTCATTGTTGGTGCCTTTATGCACTTGAAATATGAAAAGATTAATCTTGCTTTAATAATTTTGGTGCCAACAGTATTTATTGTTGGGCTAATTATGGGATTATTGTACGAAGGCAGTGCACTCAGTCACATTAAGTAAAAATGAGTTTTAAGAAATCTAAATATATTAAAGTGGCCGCTTTCGCGGCCCTTATTATTTTACCTGCTTTGGGAATTTTCTTTTTTGGTAACCTATCTTGGGTTCACAAAGAATTACCCATACTTGGTGAAACAGTTCAGAATCCTGACGGAACAAAAGAATACCACACTATTTCCGATATTGTATTAATTAATCAGCATGGAAAAAAAATCAGTTTGACGGATTTTGATTCGAGTATTTTGTTGGTCAATATTTTCTTTGCAACTTGTCCGCAGGTGTGTCCCGAAATGAACAAACAAATACAATCTGTGGCCGAAGGATATATCCGTGAAGAAAATATTCGTTTCTTGACCGTTACAATTGATCCTGAATCGGATTCAGTACCGGTATTGGCAAAGTATGCCCAAGCTTACACTGCAGATTTAAATAAACGTACGTTTGCTACCGGAAACAAGAAAGAAATCTACGATTGGGTATTCAACGATTTATTGTTGGCTACAGAACAAAGGGGTTCTAATTTCATTCACGACGATAAAGTGGTAATTATTGACATGAATCACAGAATTAGGTCCATTCTTCCAACAAGAGGCAAAACAAATACGGAGCGTTTGGAGTTAATTAGACATATTAAAGATGACATCGAAAATTTAAAGTATGAATACAGAAAACAAGCAATGGATAAGTGATAAAGGGTTCTTTTGGTTGGTTTTGGGAATTTCCATGGCCGTGCCAGCAGTGGTGACTTTATTGCGCTTTCTTCCAGATACCTATAGAATTAGTTCAGATTTTGCATATCAATTGCCAAAGTTAAATGCAATCATCAATTCGTTGGTTTCTATTTGTTTGGTTTTTGGGTTGTACGCCATTCGTGTAAAAAAGAACAGAGCATCCCACCAAAAATTTATGTTGGCCGCGTTTATTTTGTCAACTGTTTTCTTGGTAAGTTATGTGACCTATCATTTTTCGGTATCACATCAGCCATATTGTAAAGAGGGTTTACAAAAAACCATTTATTTAATCATTTTGGCATCACATATTTTGTTGGCAGCCATTATCCTTCCAATGGTTCTGTATACCATTTATTTTAGCACCACAGGGAATTTGGTAAAACACCGCAAATTGGCAAAATTCACTTTTCCACTGTGGTTGTATGTGTCTGTAACTGGAGTTGTCGTATATTTGATGTTATCACCTTGTTTACAGCATTAATATGAAAAAAGTCATCGTTTCAACAGTATTTCTCGCACTAATGGTAACTGCGGCTTTTGCTCAGTGTCCAATGTGTAAAGCCTCTTTAACAAGTGGTCGCAAAAGCAAAAACAAGTTTGAGCGCAATGTGGGAGATGGAATCAATTCAGGAATACTTTTTTTGATGTCTGTACCTTATGTTTTGGTTGCAGGAGCAGGTTTTGCATTTTATAAAACGGCATTGAAGAAAAAAGCTAAATAGTCATGGACGAAACACCAAAGAAGGCTGGTGTACTTGCATTTTTTGCATCTAAATGTCCGCGCTGTGGAAAAGGCAAGGTTTTTAAAAATTCAATTCTTTCATTTCGTAGTTTTTCGGATACACTAGAGGCGTGTCCAAATTGTAAATTGAATTACGAGCCGGAGACGGGTTTCTTTTTTGGCGCTATGTACTGGACTTACGCAATATTGGTGGGTTGTATTATCAGTTTGAGTGTTGTGATCTATTTATTGGGATTTTTTGAATATGCACTTTACATTATTCCGGCTTTATTGATATTGATATTGCCTTGGGTATTCCGTTTTGGCCGTTTACTCATGTTGTATGTTGTTTATCCTTTGATGTATAAGGATAAATTTTACGGTAAATAAATTCTGCTATTAATTCGAGGGGCTTTAAAATAAAAGCACCAAACCATCCCGGGGCTTCGAGAGCCTCAGCCACCTGTATTTTGTCTCAGCCCCGGTATTCTGCAGCAGCCCTGGTATTTTGCTGTAGAATTACATTGATAGCAAAAAAAATCCCCCGCAGAATGCGGGGGATTTACTATAAGGGTTAGAAGTATAAAAAGATTATTTACCTAGTCTGTAGAAAGTAACCATGTAACCAACTTTTGCGTCACCACGGAAAGTTAATTGAACATCTACTTTATCTTGCATGCCAGTTTCTTTTTTCAATTGGTTGAACATTACTTCTTTCATGAAGAAACATCCTTGGTAATCAGGCTCTTCAATGAAATCAACATCTAATTTTTGGTAACCTTTAGGAGGATTGCAACGAACTACAGCAGTCCCAGCACCGCTAGCACCTGGAGCACCATGTGATGGTCCAGCAGGTCCAGCTTGAACACCAGCACCACCTGGAGCAACAGTTCCAGTAGTAGAAGTAATATTTGTCATGTTCAATTGAACATTTTTAACGGTAACAGTTCTTCCGTTGAAGCGCGCAGGATTAGAAGCGAAGATTGCACCAGAAATTGCTTGTTGAGCGAAGGTAGATCCTACCACGATGAAAGCCAAAGCGAAAAGAGTAGTGATTTTTTTCATGTTGTTTTAGTTTAGTATTGTTTGATAGGTATATTACAAATGCTGTGCCAAACTCTAAAAAATTGTGAAAAATGAAAAGATATCCAATCGATGTAAGTATCGGGGCTGAAGATTTTCAGCCCTTACAACATGCTGCACTTACAATTTTCTGCCCGTACTAAAGGACGCAGCCCTCATACTCATCTTTTTGTTGTCTTTTTCTTCTTTGACAATCAAAGCAATGTTTCGGGGCTGAAAATTTTCAGCCCTTACAACATTCAGCCCGAACGTACCTTGATAAAACGATATAATTATGGGTTATGCATTTTCTTCAGGAGTGGTGTCTACTTCTACCACTTGAACTCCATCTTGACTCTTGGCTATGATTTTAGATTCAATTTCAGCAAGAAGTTCAGGATTGTCTTCCAGTAAAGATTTTACAGAATCTCTACCTTGACCTAATTTTGTGCTTTCGTAACTAAACCAACTGCCACTTTTTTGAACAATGTTTGCTTCAACTGCAATGTCTAATACTTCACCAACGCGACTAATTCCTTTGCCATACATAATGTCGAATTCAACAACACGGAATGGTGGGGCTACTTTGTTTTTAGCTACTTTAACTTTGGTTCTGTTACCAATGATTTCATCACCATCTTTTATCTGGGCATTTCTTCTAATGTCCAAACGGATAGATGCATAAAATTTAAGTGCATTACCACCTGTAGTGGTTTCTGGGTTGCCAAACATCACACCAATTTTCTCTCTTAATTGGTTGATAAAAATTGCAACACAGCCTGTTTTATTAATGGTACCTGTAAGTTTTCTTAAAGCTTGACTCATTAAACGGGCATGTAGACCCATTTTACTGTCGCCCATATCGCCTTCAATTTCAGCTCTTGGAACCAATGCAGCAACGGAGTCAATTACCAAAACATCAATTGCGCCCGAGCGAATTAGGTTGTCTGCTATTTCTAATGCTTGCTCTCCATCGTCTGGTTGGGAGATAAGTAAATTGGCAGTATCTATTCCCAATTTTTGTGCATAGAATTTATCAAATGCATGTTCTGCATCAATAAATGCACAAATGCCGCCTTTTTTCTGAGCTTGTGCAATGGTATGTAGTGCAATTGTCGTTTTACCAGAACTTTCTGGTCCGTAAATTTCTACAATTCTACCTCTTGGAAAACCACCAACACCCAATGCAATGTCTAATCCGAAAGATCCTGTAGAAATAACATCTATATTCACTTTCTTATTGTCATCCATTCTCATGACAATGCCCTTTCCATAAGATTTCTCTAATCTTTCAATGGTTTGTTGCAGGGCTTTTAATTTTTCTTTTTGTTCACTCATAGTTGTATTTATCAAAAATATTAAACGTTTCTTTTTTAGAATATGTTTTCAAAATTATGGAATTGAAAATATATTTACCAAAATTATGATAAAAAAATTATCAACACAAGAGATAGGTGGAAAGGAGCATTTAAAAGTAAAAAACTTACAAGATAAGATGTTAACCCACGGTAGACGGGCTTTAACGGAATATGAATTGCTCATGTTGGTCTTAAATTTTGGCGCAAATCGCAAATGGAACAGTGATAAACTGACTAAAATTTTGAATTTTTGCGGAAATCAATTGGACGAATTGGCTCGGTTGTCGGTAGATGAATTGGTTTATATTGGTGGACTCACGCAAAAGGAGGGAATATTGTTGTCGGCAGTTTGGGAATTGTCAAACAGAAAACACAATATTTCATCCGAAAAAATAATTGTGCGTAGCAGCTCTGATGCCAAACGCATATTTTATCATTCACTGAGCGATTTACCGCACGAAGAATTTCATGTTGCTTATTTAAATCGAGCAAACCGATTGATTCGCACTGAAATTATTAGTCGTGGAGGCATTACTGCCACAGTTGTAGATGTGAAAATCATCTTGCAAAAGGCTGTATTGTATAAAGCAAGCGGTTTAATTTTGGCACACAACCATCCCTCAGGAAACTTAGAACCAAGTGCCCAAGACAAGGAAATTACGCAAAAAATTAAAAAGGGATGTGCCTATTTCGACATTAACGTGTTGGATCATGTAATAATAGCAGGTGCAAATATTTTTAGCTTTGCGGATGAAGGACTATTGTAAGTAGAGTCTTGTAGAATATTCGATGCCATTGTGTTCACACTCTGAAAAAATCCAAGCGAAAAGTGTAAATTTGTTTCCTATTTATGAAGCAGTTTGATGCCCGCTATAGTATGCCATTCGAGCAAAGGCACAATAGTACCAACCCAAAAGATATAAGTGATATGTTGTCTGTTATAGGCATTGCAAGTTTGGAAGAGCTGATTGATAAAACGGTCCCGCCAAATATTCGCATGAAAGAGGGTCTAAAAACTGGGTCTCCTATGTCAGAGCCAGAATTTTTGAGTTCTTTGGCTGCAATTGCAAAAAACAATAAAATGTTCAAACATTATATTGGTATGGGTTATTACAATACACATACTCCAACTGTTGTTTTGCGCAACATTATGGAGAATCCAGGATGGTACACCCAATATACTCCTTATCAAGCAGAAATTGCACAAGGTCGTTTAGAGGCTTTGTTGAATTTTCAAACTATGGTTATTGATCTTACCGGTATGGAATTGGCGAACGCCTCGCTTTTAGATGAAGCCACTGCCGCTGCCGAAGCCATGGCTATGTTTAAAGGATTGTTAGACCGCAAAAGTGAAGCCAGCAAATTTTTTGTTGACAAAGAAGTGTTTCCACAAACCCTAGATCTTATTTATACCCGTGCAGAACCTATAGGCATTGAAGTGGTTGTGGGTGATTTTAAAACGCATGCTTTAGACAATACCTATTTTGGGGCATTGGTACAATATCCCAACGAAAAAGGAAATGTAACCGACTACAGAGAGTTTACCACTAAATGTAAATCATTGGTCATTAAAACCTGTTTTGCCTCAGATTTAATGTCGTTGACATTGCTTACTCCTCCTGGTGAATTTGGTGCAGACTGTGTAATTGGAAACTCACAGCGTTTTGGCGTTCCGTTGGGTTTTGGGGGACCACATGCTGCATTTTTTGCAACAAAAGACGAATACAAAAGACAAATACCGGGCAGAATTATTGGGGTTTCTATTGATAGAAACGAACAACGTGCGCTTAGAATGGCTCTTCAAACCAGAGAACAACACATAAAGCGTCAGAATGCCACATCTAATATTTGTACGGCACAAGTGTTGTTGTCAATTATGGCAAGTATGTATGGTGTTTATCATGGGCCAGATGGCTTAAAGAAAATAGCAGGTAGAATCCATGCGCAAACCCGAGTTTTGGATCAAGCCATTGCTACTTTGGGTTATGAAAACATCAATGAATTTTATTTCGACACACTTTTCATAAAATCACCCGTTTCAACGGCAACAATAAAATCAATTGCCGAAAAACACGAAGTGAATTTTAGATATTTTAACGATGCACACTTTGGTATTTCCATTGACGAAACCGTCACCGAATCTGATTTAGCCAAAATTTTAACCATTTTAGCTGAAGCGAAAAATGCATCTGTTCCAGCCTTGAATAGCGACAAACCAGTAGCGAATAATTGGCCAACATGGGCTTCTCGCAATTCTAATTTCATGACCCATCCTGTATTTAACTCGTACCATACAGAACATGAAATGTTGCGTTATATCAAAAGGTTGGAATCTAAAGATTTGAGCTTGTGCCATAGCATGATTGCTTTGGGTTCTTGCACAATGAAATTAAATGCCACCACTGAAATGATTCCAGTTACATGGCCTGAATTCAATAGTTTGCATCCTTTTACGCCTGTGGAACAAGTGCCAGGCTATCAGCAAATTATCGATGAATTAGACCGCGATTTGAGCAATATTACAGGATTTGCAAAAATGAGTTTACAGCCAAATGCAGGTTCTCAGGGAGAGTATTCAGGATTAATGGTTATAAGGGAATACTTTAAAGATAGAGGCGAAGGTCACCGAAATATTGCCTTGATTCCATCTAGTGCACATGGTACAAATCCAGCAAGTGCTGTAATGGCAGGGATGAAAGTAGTTGTAACCAAATGTGATGACAACGGAAACATTGATGTTGCAGATTTAAGAGAAAAAGCCGAATTACATAAAAATGATTTGGCTGTTCTTATGGTTACTTATCCAAGTACACATGGTGTATTCGAAAGTGCAATTTGTGAAATTACACAGTTAATTCACGATTGTGGCGGACAAGTATATATGGATGGAGCGAATATGAATGCACAAGTTGGATTAACATCACCAGGATTAATTGGTGCCGATGTGTGTCATTTAAATTTACATAAAACATTTTGTATTCCACATGGTGGGGGTGGACCTGGAATGGGCCCAATTGGTGTAGCGGCTCATTTGGCTCCTTATTTGCCGGGTCACACAGTTACAAAAACCGGTGGCGACAAAGCCATGCGCGCAGTAAGTGCATCACCTTGGGGTTCTGCAAGCATACTTTTGATTTCTTATGCTTACATCAAAATGATGGGCGGTTCAGGCTTAACAATGGCTACTAAATTGGCTATTTTGAATGCGAATTATATGAAGTCTCGTTTGGAAAGTGAATTCCCAGTATTGTATGTAGGCGAAAACGGTTTCGCTGCGCATGAAATGATTTTAGATACCCGTAAGTTCAAAACCACCGCCCATGTAGAAGCAGAAGACATTGCCAAACGTTTGATGGATTATGGTTATCATGCTCCAACCTTAAGTTTTCCAGTTGCCGGTACATTGATGATTGAGCCTACAGAAAGCGAAAGCAAATCGGAATTGGATCGTTTTTGTGACGCGTTGTTGAGCATTCGTGAAGAAATTCGTGAAATTGAAAACGGAACAGTTTCTCAAGAAAGCAATGTGTTAAAAAATGCGCCACATACTGCGTCAGAGGTGATTTCTGATTCATGGAGTTTTGATTATTCCAGAGAAAAAGCGGCGTATCCAATGCCTTACCTTCGTGATTTCAAATTCTGGCCAACTGTGGCAAGGGTAAATAGCACGTTCGGGGACAGAAATTTGGTATGTGCTTGTTTGCCGATTGAGGCTTATGCAGAAGCGTAATAGCAATTGAATTTTATAAACGCAAAACGGGGCTATTAGCCCCGTTTTGCGTTTATTGCATAAACTCTTGAATGTTCTTTATGCGAAATTTGCACTTGAATATAAGGTGTTGATCCTATGAATTCCATTCCAATTTCAGGCCACTCAATCAGCCATATTCCGTTTGAATGGTGCAAGTTATCTGCAATTCCAGCTTCTACAAGTTCATGGGCATCTTCAATGCGATACCAATCGCTGTGAAAGAGAATTTTCCCATTGTCTAATTTGTACTCATTTACCAATCCATAAGTTGGGCTACTCACTTTTCCATTGAAGCCAAGCTGCCTGCACAAAGCACGTATGAGCGTTGTTTTACCCGCTCCCAAATCCCCCGAAAAACAAAAAATAGAAAACGACGAACTTAAACCCAGGAGTGAATCAATCACGGTTTGAATTTCAGTCTCAGCGCATTCAAATTCTTGGTCTAAAATCATTGTATTTTGGGACTCAAAGTAATGAGGGGACAACACATTTCTTCCATGCTAATGCCTCCATGTTGGAAGGTGTTTTTATAATAATTTACGTAATAATTGTAGTTATTTGGGTAGGCAAAAAAGTCGTTTTCTTTGGCAAATATGAACAAACTACTCAAATGCAACAAAGGCAATCCCACAGAACGTGGATTTTTAACTTCATATACATCTTTGTAGTTGTAAGTCAGGTTTTTCCCTTGTTTATAGCGTAAATTGGTGTTTACATTTTTGTCTCCAATCACTCTTACGGCATCCTTCACTCGGGTGCTGCCGTGGTCTGTGGTGATTATTATTTTGCAGGGTTTTTCACTGATTTTTTGTAGAACTTCCCACAGAGGAGAGTGTTTAAACCAGGTTGCTGTGACATTGCGGTAAGCGGCTTCGTCATCGGCCAATTCACGAACGATATTTACATCGGTTCGGGCATGGGAAAAACTGTCAACAAAATTGTAAACTATCACATTCAACTTGTTGTTTTTCATGTTGTTGATTTGATCTACCAAGCTTTTTCCGGCTTCTAAATGGGTGATTTTTGTGTAGCTAAACTTTATGTCTCTGCGCAATCTTTTTAGTTGTTCGTGTAAAAATTCTTTTTCATATAGATTTTTACCACCTTCGTCTTCGTCGTTTGACCACATATCTGGAAATGCATTTTCAATTTCTAAAGGCATCATGCCACTGAAGATGGCATTGCGGCAGTATTGCGTGGTGGTAGGCAAAATGCTCAAATAGAGGTCTTCGCTATCGGTTCTGTAATTTTCATTGATGATTTCAGAAATGGCTCTCCATTGGTCAAAGCGCAGGTTATCGAGAAGTATGAAATACACAGGAACATCGTCGTCGAGCAAGGGGTTCACTGCCTTTCTAAACAAATTGTGAGACCAGATTAGTTCGTCGTTTTTTTGATTTACCAGGTCGGAATAATTTTGGGTAATGAATTTGCAAAAACTGCGGTTTGCATCAGACTTTTGTGTTTCTAGCACTTCTTTCATGCCTTCTTCGTTGGTTTCGTCTAATTCCATTTCCCAATAGACCAATTTTTTATAGACATCTTTCCATTCTTGAAAGCTTAGTTTATCGGAAACACTCATGCCAATTTGCATAAATTCCCGTTGGTAACCTTGGGTGGTGCGTTGGCTAACCAATCTTTTTTCGTCTAAATTCTTTTTGATGCTCAGCAGAATTTGATTGGGATTAACGGGTTTTATGAGGTAATCGGCAATTTTACTGCCAATGGCTTCTTCCATAATATGTTCTTCCTCGTTTTTGGTAATCATTATGACTGGCATATTGGGCCGAAGTTGTTTAATTTGAGCCAAAGCGTCTAAACCAGAAATACCGGGCATGTTTTCATCCAAAAAAACCAAATCGAAATCCGATTTATTTACGGCATCAATGGCATCTCTACCACTGTTTACACTGGTAACCTCATATCCTTTTCCTTCAAGAAAAATGATGTGCGGTTTTAATAAATCTATTTCGTCGTCGGCCCAAAGAATTTGTGGTTTCATATTATAGTAACGGGAATTTAAGCCCAAAATTCGGTGCTTTAATTGGTTTTCTAATATTTTTTGGGTAAACAGAAAAAATTTCCCACGAAACTCATCAATAAGTATCAAATTTGCACAATGAGTTCTCATCATGTGGTAATAAACAATCAAGAACCCGCGCTAATTATTGCCAATGGTGAATCTTGTGAGTTGGCTTTGATATTGGATTTATTGGAATGGAGTCCAACTGTAGTGGTTTTAGATGGGGCCATTCGACGTGTGTTGGATTACGAGATAAAATTTGATGTTTGGTTGGGGGATTTTGATTCTGTTTCTGTGGATGAATTGAAATCACATCCGGCTTTGGAGCAAGTAGAGATTGTTCATACACCGGATCAAGACAAAACAGACTTGCAAAAAGCCATTGAATATCTTATAAATAAAGGTATACCGGCGGCAAATATTATTTGGGCTGGAGGAAGAAGAACCGACCATCACTTAAACAATCTATTGACCTTGGCCCGATATTCCGACAAAATCACCTTAACATCTATTGATGATTACGATAAACTGTATGTTTTACCTAAAAAATTCAGCAAATGGTATAAAAAAGGCACTCAATTGTCTCTGATTCCTTGCGGAATAGCCACCGAAGTGCAAACAGCAAATTTGGTTTGGAATTTAAATGGTGAAACACTAGAATTGCCACATTTTGTGAGTAGCTCTAACGAAGTGTTAAAAGATGGATTTGTAGAAATTAATTATACCAATGGGTATTTATTAATGGTTGAAAATTGGAAAGCCTAGACTTAATTTTACAACATGAAAATAGTTTCATATAATTTAAATGGCATTCGCAGTGCAATGAATAAGGGGTTGGTGGATTTTATAAAATCCATGGACGCGGATATACTTTGTTTTCAAGAATTAAAAGCCATGCCTGAGCAAATTGATGAGCAGCAGTTTAAAGATTTGGGATACCATTGTTATTGGTTTTCAGCACAAAAGAAGGGGTACAGTGGAGTTGGAATTATAAGTAAAGAAGAACCTATTTCTGTGGCAATGGGATGTAATCATCCTGTTTTTGATTTTGAGGGACGTGTAATTCAGGTAAATTTCAATTGGGGTAGCGTGATTTCTGCTTATTTTCCATCGGGAACAACCGGCGATTTAAGACAAAACATAAAAATGGATTTTTTAGACTATTTTTTCAGTTATTGTCAGCGTTTAAAGGAAGAATATCCTGTCTTGGTAGTTTGTGGGGACTATAATATTTGCCATGAAGCCATAGATATTCACGATCCAATTGGAAACAAAAACAACACGGGTTTTTTACCTGAAGAAAGAGAATGGATGACCAAATGGTTTAATGCAGGATTTTATGATACTTTCCGCACCTTAAACAAAGAACCCCACCATTATACATGGTGGAGTTATAGGGCAAATGCCAGAGCCAATAATAAAGGCTGGCGAATTGATTATATCAGTGTAACTGACAATCTAATTTCCAAGACCTTAAATGTGGGCATTGAAGCAACTGAAATCCACTCGGATCATTGTGCCTCTTGGGCCGAAATTGATTTTTAATTCGTTGTTTTATCCCATTCTTTGATGGTGCCTTGAGGGGTAATTAACAAATATTTTGTTTGCTCAATGTTTTTATAAATTACCTGTACCGGTTGATTGCGACGGAATTTTATTTCCATGGTGTACACCATTTGAATGGTTGGTTTTAACGGCGACGGATTAATTACAGCATCAAAACCGGATGTTGGCAATTGATTGTAAAACAATGTGGTGCGGTAAGGTTTGGAAATGGCAATTTTTGAACCTTCATTGCTTGTGCTCGCATCGTCTTCTAAGGTGCTAACTGCCAAAGGTTTGTAGCTTTTGTATTGATCTACAGGAAAATATTGATTTTGCATTTCTGTGATGCTGCGGTAACAAGTATCAAGCATAATGCCGGTTTTTGCAAAGTTTTTGATTTTTTCTTTTAATATCGCTTGAGCCTTGTTTCTCATGTTCGCATTGGCTACTTCAATAGAGTCGTAAAGGTATTCTACTTTTATTAAATCGTAAATTTCACACTGAGCAGCCATGGCATACAAGCGGTCTAGATGCGCTGGATTGGTGTAACGAATGTGGATGTTTTTTTGCATTTCAAATCCCTTTGGAACTTCAATATACGATTTGGAGAAAAGCTTTTTTTCGCGCTCAAAAATGGGAACCATGGCAATCATATCTAGGTAGAAATCTTTGTCGGTAAGACCAATGGTTTTCCCTAAATCTATAAATTTGTGCAATCTTTTGCTTAACAAGCTATCCAATTCTGATATTTTTTTGCCCGCTTGATTCATGTGAAAAATGGCAATATAGCTTGTCGGTACAACGTTGTTTAATATGTTTACCTTAATGGTTAATTCGTTGCCGCTGTTCCAAGTAGGTACTTCAAAGGGTTTTCCTTTTTTATATTGTTGCTGCTGTTGGTAGCCTTGAGCAACCGCGGCTCTGCCGGAACTGTATTGCTGAGCTTCCATAGCCGCTGGGGGTGCTGCTTTATCATTGTCTTGGTAATCGTCGTTGTTTTTGAAACGGTTGTTTTCATTCCATTGTGCATTCCCTGAAACTTGGCTCATGGCCGATTGATGAACAAACAGTGTCATCACAGTTAATCCTAATAATAGTGTATTTTTCATAAAAGAGTACCCTTAATACGTTAACGACGAAAAAGGTAAATTAGTATTCTAAGCTTCCCCAATGTCCGCTTATAGTGAGTTTTTTGTTTTCGCTTTCAACTGTATGTCCAATAATTTGAGAATCAATGTTGTAGCGAGCTGCAATGGCAATCATTTTTTCAGCATTTTCTTGATTGGTGTAAATTTCCAATCGTTGTCCCATATTAAACACCTTAAACATTTCTTTCCACTCGGTTTGAGATTCTTGTTGAATTAATTCAAAAAGGGGAGGAATAGGCAAAAGGTTGTTTTTTATAACATGTACCTTATCCACAAAATGCAGCACTTTTGTTTGTCCGCCGCCAGAGCAATGTACCATTCCGTAAATTGAACTTCTACCAATTTCGTCAAAGATGGTTTTTACCATGGGAGCATACGTTCTGGTGGGAGACAGAACCAACTTCCCTGCATTTACGGGCGCATTTTCTATGGTATCTGTTAGGTTTTTTGAACCGCAATACACCACATCATTTGGCAGTGAATTGTCGAAAGATTCGGGGTATATGTCTCTATATTTCGAAGAGAAAACATCGTGGCGGGCAGAAGTCAATCCATTGCTCCCCATACCACCATTGTATTCATTTTCATAGCTCGCTTGTCCGTAGCTAGCAAAACCAACAATCACTTGATTCGGACCAATGTTTGCATTGTTTATAACATCGGCACGTCGTCCATAGGCCATCATGGTAGAATCTACAATAATGGTTTTAACTAAATCGCCAACGTCAGCAGTTTCGCCTCCAGTGGTTACAATGTCAATACCATGTTCTTTCATGGTAGCACAAAATTCTTCGGAGCCTTCTATGATGGCAGAAATGACTTCACCTGGAATGTTGTTTTTATTTCTTCCAATGGTGCTAGACAATAAAAATGGACCGGTAAATCCAGCACAGATTAAATCGTCGGTATTCATTACTATGGCGTCTTGCGCAATGCCCTTCCAGACGCTTAAATCGCTGGTTTCTTTCCAATAAATATAGGCCAAACTGCTTTTGGTGCCGGCGCCATCGGCATGCACCACCGAACACATTTCTGGATTTTGGGTTAAATAATCGGGAATAATCTTGCAGAAAGCCTTGGGAAACAAGCCTTTGTCTACATTTTGTATTGCCTGATGTACATCTTCTTTTTGCGAGGATACACCACGACGGGCATACTTGTCTAACATGGTGCAAATATATTCATATTCAAAGCGCCAACATTGTAAAACTCATTTTTTTGGCTTTTTAAGTTGATTTGGTTCATATCTATTTTCCATGCTATCTAACAATCCTTTGGCCCATAACTTAAATTCATGTTTTTGTAAGTCATTGAGTTTTGCATTTTCATGCATCCAAGTGTAACTATTTAGGGGCATTTCATTTTCGTCAATCACTTCAATGCATTCTTCAATTTTGTGGTATTGTTTGTAGGGGGGATAATTATTCCAATCATCAATGTTAAAGTGCTCTTTTCCTTCTTTAACATGGTTGTCTATCCACATTGCCAAAGGCTGAATGTTGGAATACCAATAGGCATTTGTGTGATTGGAATGACAATCGGCGCAGGCCCAACGAATGATATTTTCTACAGTATGTGAGGTGGGATAACTGGTAAACAGGGCGTGTTTTTTTATTTCGGGGGATGTGTTTTTGTGTCTTGGAATAAATTGAATTCCAACAAGCACTAGGGCAATTCCAATGAGAATTTTATTTTTCATAAGCGGTAGTTGTTTTTAAAATACTGAATCCAATAATCGGTGTTTTCTTTGATAATATGGAAAACGTCTTCGAATCCATCTACGCCACCATACCAAGGGTCGGGAACATTTGCACTGGGTGCTTTGGGGTCGTATTTCCGAAAAAGATGCACTTTTAATTGTTCTTCTTTTGTTTCACAGAACCGCAGCACTTGGAAATAGACATCTGATGCCATGGTAATAATGTAATCAAAGTCTTGAATGTCGCCGTAGGTAAGCTGGCGCGATATCGAGGGCACCGCGATGCCGTGTTTGCTCGCATTTTCTCGGGTTCTTTTGTCGGCAGCTTCTCCGTTGTGCAGTCCATTGGTGCCGCAAGAATCAATGGTAAAGGAGTGAAAAATGCCTTCCTTATCGAGTTCGTGAATAAATAACGCTTCGGCTAAAGGACTTCTGCAAATGTTTCCCAAGCAAACAAATACTACTTTTATGGGTTCGGTCATTTAGGATAGGATTGAGGATGATACATGAATGGAAGGTTTAATGTCGGAATTGAGTATAGCATGAAGTTCCCGGTATTTGTGTTGGATGGTGTCCGCATTTTGCTCCAAACGGTGAATCGATGCCGTGAGTTTTTCGGGTGTTACATCCACCAAAATTTCCTCCAAACACGGTTCATTGAGTAAAATATTCACCAAACTCACATACTTTACTTTTAGAATGTTTTTGGCAATGAAATAGGTTAGTGCATTTACTTCGTATGCAACAACCTGTGGAACATGAAACAATGCTGTTTCTAGAGTAGCTGTACCGCTAGCAACCAAGGCAAAGCCATTGGTAATGTGTGCGGTATACAGAATGTCAAAGGTTTTACCAAAAACAATGGTGGCCTTTAAATTGTGTTCGGTAAGTATGGTCTGATAAAATTCGTTGGTTAATCCAGGTGCTGCGGCAACCACGATTTCGTCGTTTTCTGAGGCCATTTTTTGTGCTGCCATTATAAATTTTGGCAACAATTTTAACACTTCATTCGGCCTTGAACCGGCAAGAATGGCAATGGTTTTATGTTTAGATAAAGGTTCAGGATTTTCACTAAGAAATAACTGTACAGCTTCGGCAGTTGGGTTGCCAACATACTTACTTGGCATTCCTAATTTATTGAAAAAGTCTACTTCAAATGGAAATATTACATATAAATGGTCAATGCATTGGCGCATTGTTTTAACCCTTGATTTATTCCAGGCCCAAGCTTTTGGTGCAATGTACCAGTGCACTTCTATTCCTAATTTCTTGGCAAATTTGGCCAAGGGTAGGTTGAATCCTGGATTATCGATGAAGATGACTTTGTCGGGTTTTTCTGTAAGGATGTCGGATTTTGCTTGTTGAATGTACCCGTTTATGGTGCGGATTTTTTTAATGACCTCCACAAAACCCATGATATTCCGGTTTTTATAATGTGATAAAAAACGGATGTTGCATTTTTGCATTTCGTCGCCACCCCAGCCTATAATAGTAGTGTCTGGGTGTGTTTTTTGGAGTTGCTGTATAATTTTGGCAGCGTGAACATCGCCACTGGCTTCTCCGGCAATAAAAAACAACTTCATCGGTTCAATGAATTAAAATCCCCTAACCCCACTAATCATGGCAACCAAAGCGGCCAGCATGATAGCTACCATCCATCCTCTAGCAATGAATGTAAGTTTTGGGTAACGCATCAACAAAAAGAAAATGCCAATATCTCCGGCTACACCCACTTGAAAGGCAGTGTTGTAAACAGGACTTAAATGAGAAACACTCCAAATAAAGGTGGAAGCTCTCACTCCTTGAATGGCTGCAATCACCAATCCCAAAAGAATAGGTGTTATCAAGCCTCCTAAAAAGCCCAAGATGATATGGGTTACATTAATTTTCATGTAAATTCCATTGATTTATAAGTCCAATTCGTTGGTGGTCGGTCAGGTCGAACATTGTAGGAACAACAGACACGTAATCGTTTTCTAATGCCCATTGGTCGGTATCTTCTCCTTTATCCATATTGATAAATTTACCTGTCATCCAGTAATAATTGCGTCCAAACGGGTCGATTCTTTGGTCAAAATCTTCCTTCCATTTGGCTTGGGCTTGTCTGCAAATTTTGATGCCTTTTATTTGTCCTGAAGCAGGAACAGGCAAGTTTACATTCAACAAAGTACCATAAGGAAGGCCGCGTTTTAAGGTTTCTTGGGCAATCTTTTTGATGTAAGGTTTGATGGATTCAAAATCGGCATCCCAAGCGTAATCGCACAGCGAAAAACCAATGGCGGGCATGCCGTCGATGGCAGCTTCAACAGCGGCGGACATGGTACCTGAATAAATTACGTTTATTGAGGCATTCGAACCGTGGTTTATGCCCGATACCATTAAATCTGGTTTGCGGGGAAGCAGTTTATCTATTGCCAGTTTCACACAATCTACAGGTGTTCCGGAACACTGATATGATGAAATACCGGGATACACATGAACTTCGGTTAAGCGAATGGGTTGGTTTATGGTAATGGCATGACCCATCGCACTTTGAGGCTTGTCTGGTGCCACCACCAACACGTCTCCGAGCTCAGTCATTACTTCAATAAGGGCTTTGATACCCGGTGCGGTAATGCCGTCGTCGTTGCTAATTAATATTAAGGGTTTGTTTCCCGTCATGGTACAAAATTAGGGCATAAATTGAAATTATGGTCGTTATTAATAAATGGCATTAATTATATAATTCTGCATGCAAAATACCGGGACTTCGACCCCGATAGCTATCGGGGTCAGCCACCGGCATAGTGCTATTATTTTATAGCCCAAGGATGGTGCAGTATAGTATTGCCTTATACCCCTGACGAATGTCTCCGTCAATTGTCAGAGACAAGCAAAAGAAGAAGTTAGCGTTGGTATGCACTGTTAAAAACAAAGTAAACAATGCAATTAGTCCTCTTTTAATCATCATATTTAAGTTTTATAAGGTTTGTATTGCATAAGAACATGTGAAAAATTTAAATTTCATTAACAAATCGTAAAGAATTCAAAGTCATTGGAAGAATACACATCCCCCAAAAACATAAAGACAAAAGATATTAATTTCGCAGCATGAGTTTAACCCACCTTCAGTTTGGAGACCTACATCTTTCTATACATTCTCACGGAGCCGAAATGCAACAACTTTCTTACAAAGGCAAACAGATTTTATGGGAAAAAGATGAGAATTATTGGAATCGAATAGCACCCATTTTGTTCCCTATTGTGGGTAGACTAAAAAACGATGAATATGAATATTTGCAGAAAACGTATAAAATGCTTCAACATGGTTTTGCAAGAAATGCAAATTTTCAAGTCAAAGAAATCAAAGCAGATGAAGTATTCTTTGGTTTAACCAACAACCATGAAACATTTGAGGTGTATCCATTTGAATTTGAGTTATCCATTCAATATAAACTAGAAGATGCCAAATTGTCTGTTAATCATACAGTTAAAAACACATCCAACCATACCATTTTACCCTTCTCTATTGGTGCACATCCCGGATTTAAACTGCAAAAACCCATAGAATCATATGCGTTGGTGTTTGATAGTTACGGCGTTAAAAACCGGCATTTAATTGCGGATGGTTTGTACTCTGGAATGGCAGAATCTATGGAAATTCCCGAAAAGGGATTGGTTTTAAAAGAAAGTTTATTTGAGTCGGATGCTTTGGTTTTTAAAAATGAGGGAATTTCTTCGGTGACCATGTTGGAAGAGGGTATCCCTCAATTGCGGGTTAAGGCAAAGGATACGCCTTACTGGGGAATTTGGAAAAAGCAAAATGCGCCCTTCATTTGTATTGAACCGTGGCAAGGCATTGCAGATTCTTTTTCATCAACAGGTGTATTGTTGGAGAAAGAAGGACTAATTTTGTTGCCACCAAACCAAGAACATACATTTAACTACACCATAGAATTTTTGACTTAAACATGGAAAACATTTTTATCATTTACATTGCCATAGGCATCATTTTTTTTGCAACTACCATTGGTGGAAGAATCGTTTCTGAACGCGGATTGAAGACTTTAACCGACGAACAACGGGGCAAATTACTCAACGATTTTTCAAAATTTAGAATCTATAATTTGGCCGCACTTTTGGGTTTGATTATGATATATGTGGGATTCAATTATTACCAAGCTTCACTGGATAAACCTATTTTGAAAATGGATGTAACACTTTTGTACTTTATTTTATTGGGGATATATATTGTGGTTACCAATGTTATTTCTTTTTTGAAACTAAAAGGTGCCGATGTTACGCCTGAATACAAAAAAAGTGTTTATATGGCTACTGGATTGAAGGTTTTTGGATTGTTAATTGTAATGGCTGGCGTGTTTATTGCGTTTAGTCAAGGTTAACTTGTTTTGCGCTTTCCAGCCTATTGATTTTTCCAGTTTCGGTATACACGAACTTTTGCAGCGGCAGTTGCATTTTAGGTTTTTCGTAGGGGGAATTGAAATTTATCCGCTCTAGGTTAGGTTCGGTTTCTAAATAATAGAGCACCAGTTTTTGTCCCAATTCTTCATCTGGAATCCACCAACAAAAAAAGGGGATATCCGTTTCTATCTGCTGCCGAATGGTTGATTCTAAGGTTTCCAATTGAATTTTAACGCCACCAGAGTTGATGGTGAAGTCAATTCTGCCCATCCATTTGAATTGGTTTGTATGGATAATCTCAACGAGGTCGTTGGTATTTAGCCATGTGTTTTCGGTGCATGCATTTTTTATTTGCAGGGTGTTTTCGGGGGATGTTTTTATCTCCGTATTGTCTATGATGCGATACAGCGGTTCGCCCAGAACACGTCCGGCAAAATGGGAATAGGTTTCGGTCATGCCGAAGGTATGCACAAAATGGGTGTTGGGACAATGTTTCAACAGTAGGTTTTCGAGGGATTCGGAGAGGGGTTCTCCGCCAATGAGGACGGTCTGAAATCGCGATAGGGTTTGCAAAGAATCGGGTTCTTTTACAATGGCGTTGAGTTGCATGGGAGTGAGAGAGACAATGCTTGCCTTGCCGGAATAGGTGGTAAAAGGGTTTTTTGTGGGGGGAATGACATCGATGGGGGCATTCCATACTTTGCTCCGCACGAGCTGCATGAATCCGCCCACTTTGTTTAATGGCAGGCAGCACAATTGGTGCAAATTTTCGGAGCGGATGAAATGTTTGAGGGTTTGTTCGGCGCTCCATTGCAGCAAATGCCGTTTCAGTTGCCAGGTTTTAGGGCTTCCGGTGCTTCCAGAAGTGGTCAAGGCAAAGGATTCTCTGTGGGATTCCCATTCTGCGTTAAACCGAGCCAATTCATCTCCCATTTTGAACGAGCTAAATTAAGGATAATTTTGCAAGGGTAGGGGTAGAAGATTTTCTACCCCTACCCATTTTGATTTTCTACCCCTACCCAAATCCCGGAGATGGACACTTCCAACTTGCGAATTTGCCAGAAAAATGGAGTGTTTCTATAAATTTTTAATGATTATTTGACAAAACTGAAACAATAGAAGCAAGTATTATTTCAACTTCTTTAATCCTTTTGCTTCAATCAAACTTTTCATTTGGGTAATTGCAATTTGGTTAAGTTGCAACAATCTATCTTTTTGCGTTACGCCCTGATGGATTAAAACGGCATTAATACTTTCAAGGTTCGAGAGTATCACCAATTGTTCAATACTAGCATGGTCGCGTATATTGCCTTCCAATAGGTGGTTAGCATCTCGCCATTCTTTTGCGGTAGTACCAAACAATGCTACATTGAGTAAATCGGCTTCCGACGCATATGTGAGGTTAGCGTATTTGTGGCTTATTTCGGCAGGTATTAATTTTTCTTTAATAGCATCGGTATGTATATGATAGTTTACTTTTGCTAAGGTACGTTGCAGGTTCCATTCGAGTTGTAAGCGGTTATTTTCATCTTCTTTTAGCCTTTGAAATTCTTTGATAAGATACAGTTTGAATTCAATCGAAATCCAAGAGGCAAATTCAAATGCGATGTCTCTGTGCGCGTAAGTTCCGCCATACCTTCCAGCTTTAGAGATAATACCAATTGCCCTAGTTTTTTCGATCCATTGTTTTGCAGTTAAAACAAAGCTGTTTAATCCGGCCTGATTTCTAAACCCCTCGAATTCGATGGGATTAAAATTAGGGTTGTTTAGTTGTTCCCAAAAACCTAAAAGCTCGACCGTATTTCTATTTCTCAACCAGTTTTGGATAATATAATCTGTTCTTTCACTGTCTTTATGACGGGCCAAATCGGTTAAGGAGAAATAATCTTCTTGATTATTTTTAAGGAGTGTAATTTCCGTCCCCTTTACAATGAATGTTTTATTTGATCCCATTTTGTGTAATTATAAATGCACCTAACAAAAAATAATCCATAATGAAGCATCACCCAAACGCGTATTCTTTCAACAGCTTAATGCACAAATCAATTTCGTCAGTGGAGTTGTAATAATGGGTGGATACGCGCACACAATCAATGTCGTTTTCGCCTACATGCCTTAGAATCATGCCTTTTGACCGGGCATAATTCGCAAAACCAATATTTGGTTTTTCCTTTTTTGTTTTTGAGGGATTGATTTTGAATCCTATTTGTGCAGCACGGGAAATAGATTCAGTAGGAGTAAGCATTTCTATGCCATCGCCAATTTCTAGTAGCGAATTTTGCAAATATCCCCCCAAAAACTTTACGCGATTTTCGATATTCTCTCCTCCAATTTGATGGTACATTTGAAGCGATTTTAATGCACCTTTAAACAGCGGACCGCTAAACGTTCCATAACAATATCTGCTGGTTTTGTCAATTAAATCTCCCAGTTGTGGTGGATTTGCATTCATGTTAAACGTATCCATGCTGTACGCCGCAACATGGGTAATTTTGGTTTCTGCAAGAAGGTCTTTTCTTATATACATCCATCCAGTGCCAATGGGCCCTAACATCCACTTGTGTAAACATCCAGCATAATAATCACATCCTATATCTTTTACATTAAATTGCACCATCCCCAACGGATGAGCCCCATCAATACAAGAAACAATGTTTTTTGATTTAGCCAAACTGCAAATTTCTTTTACTGGCAGTACTTGACCAATGGTACAAGGAATGTGAGGAACGGCAATGACTTTGGTTTTTTTAGTGATGGCGGCATTTAGATTTTCTAGGGATTGTGCGGCAGTAAAAGCAAGGTCAAATGTTTTAATTACAATTCCGTCTTTTTTTGCGCGATACAACCAAGCTGCGCATCCGCCCACATGTTCGTGTTTGGTGAGTATGACTTCGTCGCCTTTTTTTAAATCTAGGCCCCAACAAATGTGATTGATGCCTTCGCTTACATTTTTGGTAATGGCGATTTCATTGGCATCTGCGCCTATGGTTTTGGCTAGTAAACTCTCAAGTTCATCGGTATGGTGCGGATATTGTGCGGTTTCGGCAATGCGCTGAAACTCATCTTGTACCGTTTCTAAAACCGCATAAGGGGTAATGCCCATGGTGCCGTTGTTTAAAAAGGTAACGTCTCGCTTTAGAGGGAAAAGCGTGCGTATCATTTCCCAGTTCAGGTCGGTTTTGTTATTAAAAGTACGGTCTAAAATATTGGTATGCAATGACTTTAATGATCCTGCGGTTATAAGACTTCCCCCTAGAGTTAAAAATGATTTACGGTGCATAGTTGGTTTGATTTGGTTGTTGTATCAATTCAAATGTAAATGTATTGGTTAACATTGTTTTTGCAAAATGTGAATGTAGAATATCTTCCTTATTTTTGCGACCAGTCTAAAGAAAAATCGTATGAATGTATTAGGGATAATGAGTGGGTCGAGTATGGATGGCATAGATTTAGCCTTGTGTCGTGTGGAGCAGAATGATAGTAATTGGAATGTAACCATTTTAAAGGCGGTAACAGTGCCTTACAACGAAACTTGGCGCGTACGTTTGTCGCAAGTGAAATATCAGAATCCCGAAATATATGTAAAAACGGATGTTTTTTACGGTAGGTATTTGGGTGAATTAACGGACGCATTTAGAAAAGAAACCGGTTTAAATATAGATTTGGTGGCCTCTCATGGTCATACGGTATTTCACAATCCACAACAGTGGATAACAGCACAAATTGGCGATGGAGCAACTCTTTCTGCAACTGCGCAGGTGCCAGTAGTTTCTAATTTTAGACGTGCGGATGTGGCATCAGGTGGTCAAGGCGCGCCATTGGTGGGAATGGGCGACGAGTTGTTATTCGGAGAATATGATTTTTGTTTGAATTTGGGGGGATTTTGTAATCTGTCTACCCAATTTGAAGGACAGCGTTTCGCATTCGACATTTCGCCATGCAACATTGTGTTGAACCGTTTGGCGCGTGAAAGAAAGCAGAAGTTCGACCAAGACGGTCAAATTGCCGAATCAGGCAGTGTAATTTATCCTATGCTGGAAAAATTAAACCTGATAACATTTTACCAGAAAAAAGCACCTAAAAGTTTAGGTAGAGAGTGGATTAACAAAGAATTTTGGCACATTGCCCGCGACTTCGATGATCATCCATTGGAAGACCGCATGAAAACGTTGGTAATGCACATTGCGGTTCAAATTGGCAATGCAGTGGAACAATATTCAACCAAAACCATGGACCAAAATAAGATATTGGTGACCGGTGGAGGCGCTTTCAACAAAACCTTAATCGATTATTTGAAATCAGAAACCGAAGCTCAAATTGTGGTACCAGATGATTCCATCGTGAATTACAAGGAAGCAATGATTTTCGCATTGTTGGGTGCCATGAGGGTAAAAAATGTAGTAAACACACATCCTTCGTCTACAGGAGCCAAATATGCAGTGATTGGTGGTTCGCTGGATGGAGATTTTTCGCAAATATTATAACAACATGTCTAAATTAGATAAACTCATAGAGAAATTTGAAAACAAGCAACCTGAGGTTGTGTTTTCTTGGAAGGATTCAGAAACAGAAGCTGAAGGTTGGGTGGTAATAAATTCATTGCGCAATGGTGCTGCTGGTGGTGGAACCAGAATGCGTAAAGGATTGAATCAGAGAGAAGTAGAAAGTTTGGCTAAAACCATGGAAGTGAAGTTTACCGTAGCAGGTCCGCCAATTGGTGGTGCCAAATCTGGGATAAACTTTGATCCAAACGATCCAAGAAAAAAGGATGTCTTAAAACGCTGGTATAAAGCAGTTAGACCCATTTTAAAGTATTATTATGGTACAGGTGGTGACTTAAACGTAGATGAAATTCACGAAGTCATTCCAATGACTGCCGAATTGGGCATTTTGCATCCACAAGAAGGAGTTGTAAACGGACATTTAACAAAATATACTCCCGAAGAGAAATTGAAGGCCATTTCGCGCCTGCAGGAAGGTGTTTTGTTGCCTATAATTGACGAGAGATTGACCCCAAGTGTGGAAGCAAAGTTCACCATTGCCGATATGATTACCGGCTGGGGTGTGGCAGAAGCTGTTAGGCACTATTATGAGATTTATGGTGGCTTTATTAACAACAAATTGGCCATTATTCAAGGTTGGGGGAATGTAGCCGCTGCGGCAGCATTTTACTTGACCAAATATGGGGTGCGTATTGGTGGAATTATAGACCGCGAAGGTGGAATTATTTCCAAACAGGGATTGGGATATGAAGAGGTATTAGAACTGTTTTTATCGCGTAAAGGAAATTCATTAAATGCACCCAATATGTTGAGTTTTGAAGAAGTGAATGAGCAAATTTGGGATTTGCCAGCTGAGATTTTTATTCCTGGTGCGGCGAGTAGGTTGGTAACTGAAGATCAGGTACTGCGTTTGGCGAAATCTGGGATTGAAGTGATTTCGTGTGGTGCAAATGTTCCTTTTGCCGATTCGGAGATTTTTATGGGACCAATCTCCAGATTGGCGGATCAACACATGGCGGTGATACCAGACTTTATTGCCAATTGCGGTATGGCCCGTGTTTTTGCTTATTTAATGAAACCAGATGCAGAAGTAACTGATGTTGCCATCTTTAAAGATGTAAGCAATATCATTCGCAGTGGCATTATGCGTGCACATCAATTTAACCCAAAAACAGTGGGAATTAGTGCGAAAGCATTGGAAATGTCTTTAACCGATTTAGTGTAAAATAAATGAAAAAAATAGAAGAACGTTTTTGCACCTATGTGCAAATTGATACCCAAAGTGATCCTGAATCTACATCCTTCCCAAGTACAGAAAAACAAAAAAATCTAAGCCGTGTTTTGGTGGAAGAGTTGTTGGACTTGGGATTGTCCGATGCTCACATGGACGAATTTGGATATGTATATGCTACACTTAAGTCCAATGTGGAACAGAAAGTGCCAGTAATTTGTTTTTGTGCCCATGTGGATACATCACCGGATTGCACAGGTGAAAACGTGAAACCCATTATTCATAGAAATTATCAAGGTACAGATATTATTTTACCTGATGATACAAACCAAGTTATTAGTCCGAAAGATCATCCGTATTTGTTGGAAAAAATTGGGGAAGACATTGTAACCGCTTCAGGAACAACCTTATTGGGTGCAGATGACAAAGCCGGTGTAGCGGTAATTATGGATTTTGTACAAACCATGGTTTCAAATCCAGAATATCCACATGGAGATATTCGCATATTGTTTACCCCCGACGAGGAAATTGGTCACGGTGTAGATTTTGTAAACATTGAAAAATTGGGTGCGGATTATGGTTATACCTTAGATGCAGGTGAAAGAGGTTGTTACGAAGACGAAACCTTTAGTGCGGACGGTGCAATAGTTAATTTTTATGGTGTGTCTGCACATCCGGGTTATGCCAAAGGAAAATTGGTGAATGCTTTAAAAATTGCGGGAGACTTTTTAAGTCGCCTGCCGAGAACAGAATTTTCTCCAGAAACAACAGAAGGAAGAGAAGGCTTTGTGCATCCAGTGAGTATGGGTGGTTCTGCCGAACACGCCTGGGTGAAATTTATTGTGCGTGATTTTATTACTGCACAGTTAACATCCCACAAAGAAAGAATGGAGGCAATTGTTCAGCAAACGGTTGCTGATTATCCTTCTGCTCATTATGACATTCAAGTGCAAGAGCAATACCGAAACATGAAAGATGTGGTTGGTTTAACACCAGCAATTTCGGCGAATGCTATTAAAGCCATTGAGATGGCAGGCATTGTGCCTCAGTTGAGCAGCGCAAGGGGTGGAACCGATGGGAGCAGATTGAGTTTTATGGGTTTACCTTGTCCAAACATTTTTACAGGAGAAATGGCTTTCCACGGCAAACACGAATATGTAAGTATTCAAGACATGGAAAAAGCTTCTGAGGTGTTGGTACACCTATCAAAATTATGGACCGTTAAAGAATCACTCTAACGGTCTACATATATAAAATTTATTTGTTTATTTCGGGGGATGCTTATGCGAGCTGACCAACCACTTTTAAGTGATGTAGGTGAGATCTTACCGCTTTAAACAATGAAGGAATTTCTTGATAAGGAACATTAAAGTCCGCACAAGTACTTTTCACAATTTCGTTGATTTTTGGATAGTGAACGTGGCTAATTTTAGGGAATAAATGGTGTTCTACTTGAAAGTTTAATCCGCCCAATGCCCATGTTAAAAATTTGCTTTTTGTTGAGAAGTTAGAAGTGGTTTTAATTTGGTGGGTAGCCCAATCGTCTTGAACAATGATGGCTTCCAAAGGTTCTTTAGAATCGATTTTGTCAGTTACAAATGTGATTCCATCTACTACGTGTGCCAATTGGAATACAACGGTAATGGTAATACCAGTGAATACAGCCATACAGGCATATCCGATAAGGGCAACTTTAAATCCGAAAATCAAACCTGGAAGAAACAAGAATATACCAAGATAAACCAGTTTGCTCAACCAAAATTCAAAGTGTTTCCAAGTGCTGAATTTAGATTTGAATGGACGGTCAACCACTTTACCGCGGAAGTATTTTTTAAAGTCTTGAATATAAATCCACGACAAATAAGTAATGGTATACAAGGGTAAACCATAAATGTGCTGAAAGTTGTGAATCCACAATTTCTTTTTAGATGGATTAACTCTTAAGAAAGGCCAGATATCAATGTCTTCATCGGCACCTTCAATATTGGTGTAAGAGTGATGAGAAACGTTGTGTTTCTCAGCCCAGAAGAAGGCATTTCCGCCTAATAGGTTAAGGGAGTTTCCCATTAATTTGTTTATCCATGGCTTGGTAGAATAGCTTCCATGGGCACCATCGTGCATTACGTTGAATCCTATTCCCGCGAACCAAAGTCCAAGGGTAGAATAGATAACATAAATCCAAAAGCTATCTGCTGGCACAAGATATAATGCTGCATAATTTACAACCAACAAAGTACTTATGATGATGGTTTTCCAATAAAGTTTCCAGTTACCTGTAGGCTTTATTTTGTTATCAGTAAAATAATCGTTGATTCTGTTTCTAAGTGTGGTAAAAAACTCTGCGTTTCTACCTTGAAATCTAATTGGTGTCATTCAGTTTTTAAAATACAAAAATAGTGTTACTTTCAGCCAATTCAAAGGAATTGGCTATTTACATGTGTTTTTTATAGGATAAGTTTAACAGTTCTGGTTGCGGAACAATATTAAAATTGGATATCTTGCTGTTGATAAGTCGAATACATTCAAATGAGTTTTTCTTGTCCTATGGATTTGATATTCATTTTATGTGGTTTCTGGTTTGTTTTTATTGGTGTTGATTTTTAACGGGAGGTACAAGGGGCAAAAACTCATAAAGCTGGTTGCAACAAATATTAAAGCTATAACCAAAAGAGCAATGGCCCAAGCTCCTGGGAGTTTTCCCATAAAGTAAAGTGCTACAATAATCAAAGCTACTCCAATGCGGATGGCTTTGTCGATGGTTCCCATATTTTTTGTCATAGTGTTTTCGTTTTATCAAAAATAGCATTTTTAACGAATAAAACAATGTTTTTGTAGAATAATATCCTTCAAAAATGAACATATTTGTGGTTTGACTTAAAAATGAAATATTCAATATTATGCGTGGAATTAACGAGTAGAGAATTTTGGTTTGGATATGGGCGGAATAAATCCGATAAATTTAAATTAACCATCCAATCGGAGTATTTATTTGCCCTTTATTTCGCAAAAAGATTGAAAAAATGAAACCCAAGAATGCGGTTGAATTGGCTGGATTTCCTGGTACTTTTTTCATTCATTTAAAAAAGTATTTTCAGTTGCCAACCACCTTGGTAGATTATTTTATTGATGATGAATTGTTGCGTCAGTTTATGGAGGCAAATGATTTAAAATCGGATGAATTAACTTGGAAAGAAGCGGATATCTTGACAGAAGGATTGTCATAAGATACCTATGATTTTGTTTTTTCCATTGGCTTAATTGAACACTTTGAAGATACCACTAAAATCTTGAAGTCTCACGTTAAATATGTGCGCAAGGGTGGTTCATTGCTCATTGTATTGCCTAATTTTAGGGGTATAAATGGTTGGTTTCAACGAAATTTCGACATTGAAAATTACAATAAACATTAAATTCAGTGTATGGATCCCAATTTATTGAAACATGAAATAAAGAATTTGGGATGTACAAACATTGAAGCTGGATATTTTGCCAAATTTTCTATTTCGTTGGAAAACTACAATACTCAACCGGTCTGGGTTAAAGCATTGTTTAAAGCTACATGGACAATGGGTAAAATTATCAGTAAAATCTTACCCATTGATTCCAAACTATTTTCACCGTACATTCAGATTCGGGCTCAAGTGGCCAACTAAAATGGTCTATTAACGCGGCAGCTGTTTTTCTTTTTCCCTTTGTGCTTGTTCTAAAATAAGGTTCATCTGCATTTGGGCTTGTTGTTCCAACTGATTGGCTTTTTCTTGTCCTTTCGTCTCGGTTTCTTGAGCTTGGTTTGCTGATTTGGATCTAAATTCATCGGCTTTTTTCTGAGCCGATTGTTTTAATTTTTCACCGGCTTTTTTGGCGGCTATTTTTTCCAAAGGATTGGAAGCTTTGGCCATCAACTGGTCAATTTCTGCATTTGATCTTTTTACCGCTTCATCGGCCAGTTTTTCACCTTCTGCACGCTGTTTTTCAGCCAATTTTCTACTTTCAGAGCGAATTAAATCGGCTTTTTCCTTGGCTTCTTTCATGATATTTTCACCTTGATCATGGGCTTTTTTCATGGCGTCATCGGCCATTTTGTTGGCTTGTTGTGTGGCTTTGTTTTTGGCATCATCCACATAACCCTTAACCATTTCTTTACCTAAGGCTTTCCAATCAATTTTTAACACGGGTTTATTTACTGTTCCTGTAATTCTCAATGGTACTGTTTTGCCTTCAGCCGTTAACTTTCCGCCAAAATCAATGCTTTGATCCAATGCTACATTTCCTTTTAATCTCATGGTACCACCTTTGGGCAATTTTACTTTTATGGAGTCTTTGAGATTTAATTTCCCGTCCGTAATGTTAAATCCCAATTTTGTGGGTTCAAGTTTCAATTTTTCGGCACCCCAATTAAAGCGGTTAAAGACTTCGTTCATCCATTTTGGTGCATTCATTTGTCCTTTTACAATATCTAAAACTCCATCTGCAGCCAATGATTTCAAATTCGGAGATAAGTCGTTTTGCAACTGGCTATTCATTCCGAATTTAAGATTTAACAATCCTTCAACTTCTTTCAATATGGGCGCATATTGATTTACCATTGAAATATTTGAAGCGATGTTTGCGGGCACCAAATTGCCTAAGCTAACTCCAGCCTTTACCGATGGATTTCCACCTTGTGCATAAGCGTATTCTGTTTGATTTAGTTCAAATTGGCTTCCCCACAATGAAGCTTTTATAGGATTAATGCTTAAAATTCCTTTTTTGAGGTTTATGTTGGCAATGCAATTTTCAAGGTGATACGATTCAAAATCTATGCTTTTGGCATTTGCCTTGAATTCGATGTCTAAATTTTCAGGCATCATTGGGGCTTCCATGGCGCTGGTGTCGGCAGCTGCAGGAGTGGCTGATGGATTTTCAGCAGGCATCCATTCGTTCAAATCAATAGATTCACTGTTTACTGCCATTTTACCAACCAATGTTTCATCGTGAAATACATAACCCATTAAATTCTTTAATTCCCCAGTCATATTTAAACTGGATTTGCCATAGGCCATATCTAGTTTGTTCAAGCTAAATGTTGCGGGGTTTGCCTTTAATTGCATGTCACGAATGTTTAACGGCAATAAATCGGGTGCTTTAAACAATAAATTAGATATGTTTAATTCACCTGAAGCTTTTAGGTCATTTATTTTCTGATCTACCACTTGAGAATAGTGACCATCAAAAGTAAGGTTAGAGGTAATTTTACCTTTAAGATTGGTGCCTTTATCCAATGGCATAAACGAAGTCCATTTCTCCAAATTCAAGGTTGCATTCACAAATCCTCTGGCATATGGATTGGAAACTGGTGATTTAAGATACAACTTTGCATTCATTGGGTCGCCACCTAAATTCATATCAAAGCGACTCAAATCCACCGTTGTGTTATCTGGATTGCCATCCGCATTCACCAATTTAAAATCGACGTTTATATTGTTAACCGAGGTTGGTAAACCAGGGTATTGAAAAGATGCATTGTTTACATTCATCGATAAATTGGTTGTTGGCATACGAACATCGTCCATTATACCTTTAAACGCCATGGCAAATCCCATTTTACCAGTTGCTTTAACTTGGTCAAAATCTTTGGTGTAACAACCGGGTACAATAGATAGTAAAGATTTAAATTCGGAAGTTGGCACTTCCATATTTACGTCCATATCCATATTTTTTTCATTCATTTGCAACCATCCTTTCACCAAAAGAGGGAATTCATTGAGTTTAACGTCTATGCCGTCAAACCCAAAACGGAAGGTTTTTAAATCCATGTTTATAGCACTTTTAGAGACTAATTTGGTGTTAGATAAAAGAGTCATTCCATCAAACGACATACTAAATTTCTCGGCATCAAGGGTATTGTCGAGTGTAAATACTTCTTCTGTAAAATCACCAGAAGCTTGAAAATTCATTTTGAGCAACGACATTGCAAAAGCCATGCTTGCATCATTGTAGGTTATATCGCCATTTTCTATTTCTATGTCATTTAAATTAATGGCAATTGGCGGCGAGGTGGTTGTGTCAATGGTTTGGGTTGTATCGGCTTTGGCAATGTCGAAATTGGCCTTGCCACTTTTCAAGAAAATAACGTTGATTTTTGGTTCGTTCATGTAAATTTTACGAAGACCGATTGGTTTGTTTTCCCCCAAAACACTATTAATGTCAATGGTTAAACGCAATTCCTTTGCATTGAACAAAGTATCCCTGCTAAAAGAATCCACACCTACAATTTTGAGGTTGTTAATGCCCACAGAAATATTTGGGAAGTTTTGAATTAAACTAATAGAAATATCATCATCGAAGGTGATTTTGGCGTTCACAGAAGATGAGGCACCTTCTTTTGCCATTTTTAAGATTTTACCTTTAAAAGCAAACGGCAATATCAATAAAATAATAAACAACACCGCCAATGTTGCGGCAATACGAATAATCCACTTTTTCATAGTTATAATTCAAAGTTAATCATACTTTAAGAACAAAATCAAAAATCTTTATATTTTAACATTCAAAATGGACCATTTCGTCGATAAAAGGGTCGCATATTTTGGGTGTTATTTTGGGGGATGTTTCATTGTGTTGAATAATTTAATAGACAGACCATGAAAAGTAGATTGGATGAAGCCAATATTAGGTGGATTTAACTAACTTCGTTTCAAATAAATTTATGACTACAGGACTAACACATTTGCATTCTTTGTTGCGATGGGTAATTTTAGTATTACTCATTTGGTCGTTAATCAATGCTTTTATGCAGAAAAACGGCAAGGAAACACGTATTTTAACCATCACTTCACATGTGATGTTGCTCATTGGTATTTTACAATGGTTTATGGGTGCTTGGGGATTAAAATTAATTCAATCTATTGGCATGGGTGAAGTGATGAAAACAGCGGCTCCACGATTTTTTGCCATTGAACATACCTTTACCATGATTATTGCCATTGCTTTAATTACAGTGGGTGGAGTTATGGTGAAAAAATCAAATCCAAAAGCAAAATGGATGTATTTATTGGCTTTAATTTTAATAATAGCAAGAATACCTTGGCCATTTTTAGGTGAAGGCATAGCAAGAGGTTGGTTCCCTGGCATGGGAGTTTAACTCAACCAAGAATTTTATATAACCATCGAATAGGCGTCATTTGACGCCTATTTTTTTGCTAATTTTGTGAAAAATACATTGAATATGGAAAAGAAACAGTGGATTATCTTTGGTTTGTTCTCCGCTTTTTGCGGTTTTATTGGCGCTTGGTCTTTCCAATTTGTAGGTCATGTTACATCGCCTACAATTCAGGTCGCCTCAGATGGGATGCCAACGCGTACCGCCTCCAATGGAATGGAATTGGCCAGTTTTGAAACTGCCAGTGAAGTTTCTACACAGACGGTTGTATTCATTAAAACAGTTTCAACAGTGAATTACGAATCTCCCATGGGTTGGTTTTGGGATTTTGATCCATTTGGTAGTCGAGGACAAGCTACAAGCACAGGAAGTGGTGTGATTGTAAATAGTGATGGTTACATCATTACCAACAACCATGTTATTCAAGGGGCCGATAAAATTACGGTCGTTTTGAATAAAGGAAAAAAAGAATATGTGGCTAAGGTAGTAGGAGCTGATCCAGGTTCAGATTTGGCATTAATTAAAATTGAAGAAAAAGGTTTACCGGCCATTGTATTTGCGAACTCCGACAATGTAAATGTAGGGGAGTGGGTTTTGGCCGTAGGCAATCCGTTTAATTTGAATTCTACCGTTACGGCAGGTATTGTAAGTGCCAAAGGCAGAAACATTAATATAGTTAAAAATCAGTTTCCAATTGAGAGCTTTATTCAAACGGATGCTGCCATCAATCCAGGAAATTCTGGAGGTGCTTTGGTTAATTTAAAGGGCCAATTGGTCGGCATAAATACAGCAATTCAGTCGAATACCGGAAGTTATACCGGTTATGGTTTTGCCATACCCAGCAACATTGTTCAAAAGATTGTAAAAGACTTTATTGAAAAGGGAGAAGTATTGCGTGCCTTTACTGGTTTTGAAGTGAACGATATCACATCCCAGGAAATGGAAAGTTTAGGACTCCAAAAAGAAGGATTGAAAATCAAGAATATTATTGATGACAGTCCAGCGCAAAAAGCCGGTCTCAAAAACAATGACATTATCATTAAAATAGGAGATTTGATCGTTGATGGTCGTTCTAGTTTCGATGAATACATGGCCTACCAAAGACCGGGAAATACGCTCAGTTTGGAAGTGCTTAGAGATGGAAAAAAGGAAACAACCAAGTTAACTCTTATGGACAAAAATGTGCACCACGATTTGGTAATGCGCGGAGTGGTGCACAGTAAATATTTGGGTGCCGACTTTCAAGCGTTGAATGCACAAGACTGTGAACGGTATAAGGTGAAGTCTGGAATTCGGATTTTAAATGTGCAAAGGGGCGGAACCGTTTCTCAAATGTCGTTGCCACCGGGTTTTATCGTCTTGCAGTTTAATGGTAAAACAGTCAGTGAAGCGGAAGATTTAATAGCGGCAATGGAAGGCAGTCAAGGACGATTAGAAATAAAAGGAATAGATCCAGCTGGCAATGCCCGCAGTTATTCTTTTTTCAGATATTAAACCGTCAATAAGTCGCGGTTTTATCTAAATTTGTTCCATGATTCCTCAGATTTCTAAAATTCATTACCCGTCGAGTGACCTGTTTTTTCTTTTCGCTGGTCCTTGTGCCATAGAAGGCAGAGACATGGCTTTCGAAATTGCCGAAAAACTGGTTGGTATTTCCGAAAAACATCAAATACCGTTGGTTTTTAAAGGGTCTTACAGAAAAGCAAATCGCTCTAGGCTGGATTCGTTTACTGGTATAGGAGATGAAAAAGCATTGCGAATTTTGCAAGAGGTAGGAGAAACATTTGGAATTCCCACGGTAACTGACATCCATGAATCCCATGAGGCAGAAATGGCGGCAGCCTATGTTGATGTTTTGCAAATTCCGGCATTCCTGTTCAGACAAACTGAATTATTGGTGGCTGCAGCCAATACCGGTAAGTGGGTGAACATAAAAAAGGGGCAGTTTGCAGGTCCCGATGCCATGAATCATGCCATGCAGAAATGCATCGATTCAGGAAACAACAAAGTAATTCTAACAGATAGAGGAAACAGCTTCGGTTATACCGATTTGGTGGTGGACTACAGAAATATACCATTGATGAAAAATTCAGGAGCACCTGTGGTAATGGACATTACTCATAGTTTACAGCAACCAAACCAATCTAGTGGTGTTACTGGTGGCCAACCCTCAATGATTGAAACAATCTCTAAGGCCGCCATTGCAGTTGGAGCAGATGGTTTGTTTGTGGAAACACATCCAAATCCATCTCAAGCAAAAAGCGATGGTGCAAATATGTTGGCATTGGATCAGTTGGATTCTTTAATTGAAAAATTGATTCGGATTCGTAGAGCCATAATCTAATTTTTAATGTTTGGGGACAAAGAGATTTAATATAGGTATAGATTTCAGCCCAGGTCTTTGAACCATTTTAATTTATTGTTCAAAAAAATAGCCGCTCTAGAAATTATCCTAGGGCGGCTATTTAATTTATTATTTATACGTTCTTATTTTTCAGGTGCAACTTCATCCGCATCTTTATCTTTGGCAGATTTTGCTTTGGTTTTTGGAGCTCTAGGAGGTTTTGGAGCTTTTGGTTTTTTGATGGCTTTTTTAGGAATTAAAATAAGCTCTTTATCTGTAGCATAAGAAGTTGTTTTAAAGTATTTCTGTAAAACTGATTTACCCAATATTGGGGATTCAACTTTATCAGAGATGCTAAATTGCACTCCTTTTACTGGATAATCGCCAATCATCATGTCTTCAACCACAAATTTATTGCTTGGTAATTTCACTTTACCCACTTTGAATTTATCTCCTTCAACAAAGTCTTTTTTAGTGATGATTTTTGCTTGGAACCATTGTGCAGCAATATCTGGAGGTACCATATTTGTTTTAGCGTTAAAATCATACTGAAACAATTGTGGTTCTTTGCCATTTATCATTGCTGGTATGGATTTTTTGTCGCTACCACTTAACTGAACGCGGATTGCATTTTCTAAGTCAACCGATTCTGCAGACGGCGAATCCCCATTTTTACCTTTGGTGATTTTGGCCGTTGAATCCAAAGTAGAAGATCCTGCATTGGTGTTGTTAATGTCTACATCTTGGTTCACTTTTACCCTTGATTTTTGTCCACCAAACTCAAAACGGACAGAGGTTCTTCTGTTTTGTTGGTGTTGAAACTCGTCACAAGGCACAAAAGGTTTTCCTTCAAGGGATACAATTTCCGACGCAGAATATTTGCTATAATAACTGCGTACTACATTTCCTTTGTCGTCTTTAATTACCACCATTTTACGCGTGGTATCTCTTCGGTATGGGGTGTAACCGGTTTTTTCTGCCTCTTCGCATTTACAGTCATTGATTAATTCAGTTTCACCAAATCCAACCGCTTTAATACGAGAAGAATCGATGTTCCAACGAGACATTAAATATTTTTTTGCATTGTCAGCACGACGTTGAGCCAATTTGGTATTGTAATCAACAGAAGCCCTACAATCTGTGTGTGATCCTAACTCAGCGACCAATCGTGGGTAACGAATCATTACATCTTGAGCAAAAGTGTCTAGGATTTTTGCGGCATCAGGACGGATATTTGCGGAGTCTAAATCGTAGAAAATAGGCAATGCATAGATTTTATCCAATGGGTTAACCAAGCAGAAATCTTGCTCTAATTCTGTAGAAAAGCGAATTCCATGAGTGGTACGTGTAACTGGAGGAATGTCGAAATAGTATAATTCTGGGTATTTCGCCACCAATTCATAATTGGTTTTAGGATTAAGTTTGGCAGAATATTCTCCGTTGCTGTTGGTTTTTAAAACCAAAACAGAGGTGTCTTTATCGTTAGAAAGAACAACAGTGGCGTTTTCCAATGGTTTTTTGGTGTTACAATCTGTAACAATACCACGAATGGTAATAACCAAAGGCACTATGTCGAATGCATAGATATCGTCGTCGTTTTTCTTGTCGCCTCTATTGGAAGTGAAAAATCCTTTATTGGGGTTTTTTTCTGAAAAGGTAATGGCGAAGTCGTCACCGCCGCTATTTAATGGTTCTCTTAAATTCTCTAGATCTCTCCATTTGGTGATGTCTTCGGTCATTTCAGCGGCGAACATGTCCAATCCACCTAAACCTGGCCAATAGTCTGAACTAAAATAGATGCGTTTGTCGTGTTTATTGAAATAAGGGAAGTATTCATTTCCTTTAGAGTTGATAGAAGGACCCAAATTTACAGGATTTCCCCATGTTCTTGAGCGTTTACTGTAGGTAACAACCCAGATATCAAATCCCCCAAAACCACCTTCACGGTCTGAAGAGAAGAACAACAATTTGTCTTCATCACCCAACGCAGGGTGACCATAGCTGTGTCCAGTGTCTTTTTTACAGATGTCTAAAACATCGCCAATAATCCAATCAGGACCTTGTTTTTTGTATTCATAGATGGCGCATTTTTCTGATTTTCCATCAGATCCACCGCACTGTGTGACATACATTTGAGAATAGCGGTCGTTGAAAGTAACGCCACCTTCATTGTATTTGGTGCTATTTTTGGGTGAATATTTTGGTTTTTCCCATTTAACAACCTCTGTGGCTGCGGCTGGGGCTGCTTTTCCTTTTTTAGGTTTTACTACTTTGCCTTTGGTTGCTTTCCCTTCAATAAACCAGATATCGGACCACATTTCTAAGGTTCCTTCATAGACTCTTTTGCTAAATCCACCTTCTCTATCTGAAGCGAAAAATAGAACATCGTCTTTTTTGGAAGCAATCATTGGAGCCCAATCGTTGGCACGTGTATTGGCAACTTTAAAGTTTTCTACTTTAAACAAGGAGCTATCTGGCGTCCATTGAATAGCCATTTCGCAACCTATCATTTTTTGCATTACGGCGCTATCTCCTGGAACTTTTTCTAGATAATTTTCATAAGCAGAAACGGCATCACGGTACATTTCCAACTTTTTCATCATGTTGGCTCTCATAAGCAATGCTTGGGTATTGTTGGGATCCGTTTTTAATACTCTTTCATAGGTTTTTTTAGCCTTTGTATAGTTATTGTTTAATCGATAAGCCTCTGCAGACAGCATTAAGGCTTTCTCTTTTATCTTTTTGTCTGACTCACTTCGAGAAACATTTTCAAATGCCACAGCGGCTTGACCAAAATAGCCTTGATCAAATAATCTTTGAGCGTCAGCGAATTTTGGAGCGCAACCAGTATTTACAAGTGAAATAATGATACTTAAACTGGAAAAGAAAAAGAATTTCCTTAGGAGTGATGTGTATTTTGGGTTACTTGGGGTATGCATCTTCACAATTTGTCCGAATTAAAACGCTAATTAATGGATTCTTCTCGAAAATTCAAAGGAATTCATCCATTTTCTTGCATAAAACGGGATAAATTAATGCTGAACTTTGATTCGTTTTGTGGATTGGCTGTCCTTATGGGTAATTCTAAGGAGATAAATACCATCTGGCAAATCAGCCACATTTACGGTAATTGAGTTCATACCACTGTTTTGTCTTACACTCGAAGGATTCATCTTACTCCCTAACACTGAATATATTTCCACACTCACAAAAGACAAGTCAACTTGATCAAACGTAATGCTAAACTGAGTAGATGCAGGATTTGGCAACACAGTATATTTTGGCACATCCGCACCTACACACCATGAGTAAAATAAAAATCCGATCAAAACTAAATAACGCATACCAAACCTTAGCCAAATTTCGTGCCAAAGGGTGTTTATTGCAAGTATTTAATTCAGGATTCGACGAATCTTTATTTTTGCGGCATTATCTCCATTGTAGGTTTCAACCCATTTTAACAATTCCAATTTCTTATCGGATTGTGCCATATATGCTTTTAACACGCCAATTGCAGGCGTATTTAAACGGGAATTGAAATTGGTTGCCCCTTCAAATAAATTGTGCGCAAAAGATTCATTTAAGAAGTTTTTTCTTTGCAAGGCTTGCATCGCCAGTGTGCGGGTTCTGAACTCGTACAAAGGACCGGCCATTGCTGTTAATGAACCAATCATTGACGGTCTCATGTCATCATAAATTTCGCTGCCTAATTCAAAATAACGCACTCTGATGTTGTGGGTGTGTCCATCGGTGCCTTTGATTTGATCCATCATAAAATTTTTACGGTTTGCAAACAATGGATGGTTCCACATGCGTACCAATGCCGCTTCCATTACTTCGTAACTTGAGTCGGTAAGAAACTTTTCGAAGTAGGGTTGTGTGCCTGGAACCAAAGGTGCTTTTTGGACAAAGGCCATACGCACTGCCTTGTCACTGTTTGATGCTATGGATTTTATTTGGATTGATGTTAACTGTTTGAATTCTAGCAACTGAGAGGCAATTTCTGCTTTAATGGCAAAAAAGGTCTCTTTTTCCCATGCTTTTTTAAGTGCATTGTAACGTTTGGTCAAAAAAGCAGAATCAGAAATCATGCTATTTTTAAGGGCAATGAGAGCGTCATAACGGTCCAACATAAATTCCGACTTCTCTAATTGCAAAAAATATTCTTCTGTTGATTTGCGATAAACCACATCTTTTAAAATAAAACTGCCCTCATCGAACAAAACAAAGGATACGGGTTTGGAAATGGCAAATGTGAATTGGTGATTCTGTTTGTTGATTTCTATCTTTTTTCGAAGGATCTCACCGTCTGCAAAATAGATGGCAATGTCTACAGGGCAGCGGAAAGATTTTACTACTTGATCTTGTTTCTGCGTTTGTTCTACAAATAGGGTCAAATCTGTTGCATTAATTTTATGGCTCACTGTAAATTGAGGCTCGCCTCCACGGTGAATCCATTGATCAAAAAACCAGTCCATGTTAATGCCAGTCGCATCCACGATGGCTTTTTGAAGATCCCAAGTTTCTACCGTTTGATACTCGTATTTTTTCAAATAGAGTTGAATGCTTCTCCTAAAATTGTCTCTGCCCAATTGATGTTGCAACATATATAAAACAGAGGCTCCTTTTGGATAATGCCTAGAGCTGCCAGCGGCACTGTGTCTAACGGGCAAAGAATTGGCTTTTCCGGCGTCCAAGGCTCCGTTCATGTTGTTTCTAAAATACCAAAATTTATGGTCTGGGGTAAAAAGTTTCCCTTCAACCAATCCAGGATAAAAGGTAGCAAAACTTTCTTGTAACCATTGTTCTCCATCGTGACGGCCAGTAATTAAATCGCCAAACCATTGGTGTGTTGCTTCATGGGCATTTACGCTTATGTAGTTTCTGTCGTTAAACCCTTTGGCATCCACCCAAAAGAAGTCACCAAAAACCGTTGCCGAAGTATTTTCCATGGCTCCATAAAGGAAATCTTGTACCATAACTTGAGAATAGGTTCCCCATGGATATGGATGTCCAATTTCTTCAGCCAAAAAGTCTAAGATTTCTTCGCTGTATTTTGATGTGGGTTCAACCCGCTCAGGATGTTCTGGGTAATACCAAAATTGATGGGGTATGCCATTTTTACTTACTGTTTGTTTAACGGCATATTTGTCAATTGCAAGCATGAGTAAATAGCCAGCATGTGGTTTCGACATTTTATAATGCCAAGTTTTAGTTTTGTTTTTATTTGTTTTTAGTTTAAACAACTCGCCATTACTCAACACTTTGTACTCTTCATCAAAGGTCACCACGGTTTCAGTTATGAATTTGTCGTGGCGGCTGTCGATCATAGGAATCCAGTGGCGGTTGTCGATGCCTTGACCTTGTGTCCAAATTTGACGTCTACTCATGTGTGCTGGTTCAGGAATTTGGTTGAGGTTCCAGCCAATAAAATAAATCCCTCTTTTTGGGTGAGCGATATAGGTGATTCTAATTTTATGTGTTTTTTGAAAATCGTTTTTTAGGGATGTAGAAACAATTAATCCTTCTGGATTTGTGCGAAAAGGAATGGGTTTTTCGTCCAGCCAAACGCTTTCAACCTGAATTTCTGGTGCATCGAAGAAAATGGTGTCGATATTGTCTTGCAAAGAAGAAAAAGTATGTGTGACATCTCCAATAACTTCATTTTTTTGGGGGATGAAAGACACATTTACAATCATGTGGGTAACATCTATGTTTCGGTTGCGTTCGTGTCCACCCGCATCCAAATGATAACAACTGGTTTCGGGAAACTGTGAATAACAGGTAGTTGCGATTAAAAACGAACAAAATAGGCTCCAAAATTGATGTTTATTCATGTTACGAAAATAGGTACTTTAAGGGATTGAGAAAAAAACTTATAAAAAATTTGCAGAATATCAAACAAAATTTTATTTTTGCACTCCCAATCTGAAAAGAAAAGGAAAACGGTTTGGTAGTTCAGCTGGTTAGAATACATGCCTGTCACGCATGGGGTCGCGGGTTCGAGTCCCGTCCAGACCGCAAGAAATTTAAAAAGCCTCGCATTCGCGGGGCTTTTTTTTGTTAGGAGTAATATGGCGAAATGAATTCGCCCGAACTTTGGTTTATACGATCTGATGTCGACCACTTAGAATTTTCGATCAAATCAAATACATTTGAAATAATTATGCATGCAGGAACCAATTACTCTTTAAAGGAAGTGATCCTTTGGACAAGAAGGGATATTTATACCATCTTTATTTTATCATTCATTCCAACCGCATTGTATGTCTTTTTAGATTGGCATTGGTTGGCATTGCCTTGGCTTCCTATTGCGTTACTGGGCACTGCTGTGGCATTTGTAGTGGGTTTTAAGAATAACGCTTCATACGATAGAACCTGGGAGGCACGCAAAATATATGGTGGCATTGTGAATTCAAGTAGGGTTTGGGGTTTAATGGTGAAAGATTATGTAACCAACAAACACAGTCAGAAACAACACAGTCAAGAAGAATTAAATCAAATTCACAAAGAGTTATACAATCGTCATTTTGCTTGGTTAACCGCGCTTCGTTACCAACTCCGTGAAAAGAGAAATTGGGAATCAATTTATAAGGCACACAATCAAGAGTATAAAGACCAGTGGTTTACAATTGATGAACATAAAATCCCATTGACGGAGGCATTAAAGTATTATTTGAGCGAAGAAGAATTGCAGTTAATTCTTTCGAAATCGAACAAAGCAGCACAGCTTATTTCAATCCAGTCTAAAAGACTACGTGAATTGTTGGAATTGGGACTCATTGAAGATTTCCGACACATGGAGATGAAAAAAGTTTTGGCGGAATTTTTAAACAATCAGGGTGCAGCAGAACGAATTAAAAACTTCCCGTATCCCAGGCAATACGCTACTTTAAATCTGTGGTTTGTTAAATTATTTGTATTGTTATTGCCACTTGGAATGTTGTCTGAGTTTGACAAATTAGGGGGCAATTTTGTATGGTTTACCGTGCCATTCAGTGTAATGTCTGGATGGGTTTTTACAACAATGGAAAAAATTGGCGAAGCATCTGAGAATCCGTTTGAAGGCAGCGCCAACGACGTACCTATTACAAGTATGAGTAGAATGATAGAAATTGATTTAAAAGAAATGTTGCATGAAACAGACATTCCTGAAGCAATAAAGCCAAAGAATAACATTATAAATTAAACTCGAAATATACCTGAGAAAATCTTTGGGACCCAAAATCTGTTTGAAATAAAGCGTTTAACGTTATACATTTCGGTTGCGTATTGTGTAAATATATCATACTTTGCGATTTACAGAATTATTTAGGTTTTAGAACCTTATGACTAAATCCAGATGCATATTTCCAGTTAAACTTTGGCTAAATTGATTCGTTTAATTAAGCTATTAGCGCTTAAAATCTAGTTTATAGCTAATATTTACATCTTCTGTTTCCATTAAACCATCCAACGTTAAATTTTGAAAACCGAGATGTGAAATAATATAGGCTTGAATTTGTTCATTTGTTTCAGGGTCTAGAACCAATATTTTACCCGGCACTTGATAAAAATTAAATGTATCTTTTGTGCTGTTTGTTGAATTGTCCGAGCCAATAACCAATGTGCCATTTTGAAAAAATGAAAAAATAGTTTCGCCCCTATCAAAATGAACAGAATTGGCGTAAAGAATAGAGTCAGTACTGGTTTCAGAGACAATGGTAGAGTTTGTAACAAGGTGCCATTTACCATTAATAGTAGGGTCCTTTGGCGTTAGTACTTTTTCTTCCTTTTGACAGGAGAATAATGTTCCCATCGCTATAGATAGGATAAAGAGTTTTAAGATATTTGAAGTATTCATAATGCAAAATTATAAATCCCTGTTAGGCGTCCTTTGCGATTTTAAAGAACTGTAAATTAATTATTTGCAATTATTGCAACTATATAAATAATTTGACATAGGAATATTGGAGAGCAATCCGACATCCCCCAAAAAAAAGAGACCATTTACTTTGCAGCAAACGGTCTTTTTGTGTTTTGTAATGTCTTTTGCAATGAATTTAACAAATCTTAACGTTCCATAAATCTAGAATGTTTTTCTGTGAAGTCATCTCCTGAATATTTATAATAGTGGGTTATTACCATTTCTGTAGATGTTAATTTATTTATTTCGGTTTCAAGATATCCCCCATCAACGTAAATATTTAGAGTCTTATTTGTATTTTCATAATAAAACAAGCTACTGTCTCCATCACCTTCAAAAAATCCTTTTCCATTTTCTAAAAAATTCCATACCGATTCACCCCTCTGATAAACTTCATATTCAATGGTGTCTATAACAGTTGAATTGGAATCCAAACGAACGGTTAGGTCTAATTTTATATGCCATTTGCCTAGAAAAAGTTTCTGTGTTTCAGCGGTTTTAGTTTCTTCTTTTTTACAAGAAGTGGTGAAAAGGGTTAAACTTATGAAAGTCAAAAATAGGAGTGATAAAAATTTAGTTTTCATTGTTTTAATTAATTTTAATACAAGTATACTAAAACAAAGAGATTAAAGTAACATAATAACTAAATCAAGAAAATTCTGTTAAATCCTACTCTATTAACAATATAGGTTTTTAATAAAAGTTTGGAATTTAAAATCATCCCCCCAAAAAAAGAGACCATTTACACTAACGTAAATGGTCTCTTAGATATGAATAAAGCCAATAATTATCGTTTTGCCGAAAAGGACATTTTTTCGTAAGCGCCATTGTCTTCTGTAAATACAGCATAAAAGTTCAGGTCGGTACTCGTGAGATTTTGGATGGTAAATTCCATTGGTTCGAACATATCAGCGACATCAGAGACCGTCAACTTCACACCGGTTAGAGTGTAATAAGAAGTGTCTTTTTCACCATCTTCATCGGTATCAATTACCATCCCATTTTCTCTAAAGTCTAGAACCATTTCACCGATTGCGTAATTAGTAGTATCTCCGCCTATGGCATTTTGTAATGAATCGTACGAAGTGTAAGTTTCATTCATTACATTCCATTTTCCAATAATAGTGGCATTGGAATTGGCCGTATCTTCTTTTTTACACGAAATAGTGAAAACGGCTAAACTTGTTGCAGCGATAAATAAGAGGGATAAAAATTTAGTTTTCATTGGTTAAATTAAATTGAATGTTATTTTAATGCAATCAAATGAAAAAATATCATAATTACAACTTGGTGATAGTTAATTTTGAAATATATTCCAAACAGAAATATATAGCAATCGTTTTTATTTTAGAATTAAACGTTATGTTAATTTACGCAAGCCATTTGACTGCTATTGTTGGATATTTAAGCCGTGATTAATTATTTATTTGGCAAGAGAAAGGCATTCTCATAACGAGACATAGGATTAAGAGTTTGAAATTTCATGTATGTCCAATACTGATTTCCGCATCTTAAAAAATTCAAAAGGCATAAAAAAGACCTTCAGTTTTCACAAAAGGTCTTTATGTGATTGATATATAAAATTTATCGTTTTGCAGAGATGGTGTTTTTTGAGATATATCCATCTGCCATTGCCATGTCAAAAGCCAGATTTAAGTCTGAACTGGTTAAATTCTGCACGATTAAGGAATTTGGACTTGACATATCTGGACTGTCTGAAATTTTCAAAGTCATTCCAGTTAGTGAATAATAGGAAGAATCAGAGTAAGTGGTAGAACCTTCAATTTCTGTGTTAATTAGAAGACCGCTTTCTCTAAAATCTAAGGTAAATGTTCCCGAGTAATAGGTACTTGTGTCGCCATCTATTACATAGCCAGTAGAATCTAGAACTGTAAAAGTTTCCCGCAAAACATTCCATTTTCCAACAATAGAAACATTGGATTTTGCTGTATCTTCTTCTTTGCAAGAATTTAGAGATACGGATAAACTTGCCGCGGTTAAAATAAGAGAGAGGAATACCCGAGATTTCATTGCCTTAATTAGAATTAGAATTTAAATTAATGCAATGAAGCAAAAAAAAATGAATATAACAATAAATTCTATAAATTTTGTAAATACGTTTCAGCGGTATTGTTCAGTAATTGTTGTTTCTCAGGCTTCATTTTATCGTAAGTTATAACCATCATGGCCATTCTTGGATTTTGCTGTAAAAATTGCCGTTGCTTGTTTACAAAGCGCCAAAACAGTGCATCCCAAATGACTTGCCAATCTCCGTCTCCTTTTTTATAGTCGGACATTTTTAGCAGGTAATTGCTTCCAGAGAAGTATGGTTTTGTGGTAATTAGGCCACCATCTGCAAATTGGGACATGCCATAAACATTGGGTACCATTACCCAATCATTGGAGTCTATGCACATTTCCATGAACCATTTATAAACAGAATAGGGGTCAAATTCGCATAAAAGGAAAAAGTTTCCCAATATCATTAAACGCTCTATGTGGTGGGCATAACCGGTTTCAAGTAAGTTTTTTATTACATTGTCAATTGGATCTATTCCTGTTGTGCCGTTGTAAAAAGATTGTGGAATGGCTCTGTGATGGTTCCAAAAGTTAGAATTCCGTTGTCTTGAGCCTTCTTGATGATAGATATACCTTATAAACTCCCTCCAACCTAAAATTTGTCGGGTAAAGCCTTCAATTGAGTTTAAAGATACATTGTTTTTTTTGCTGAATTCCAGTGATTTATCTAAGACGTATTGCGGAGAAATTAATCCAATATTTAAATAGGGGGTGAGCACAGAATGGAACAAATATCGGGCATTGGGGTCTTTTGAAAAAGCATCTTCATACGTACCAAAAAGAGACAAACGCTCTTCCAGAAATTGGTTAAATGCTTTGTGTGCTTGCTCTGAATTGTAAGGAAAAAATTGATTTGTCTGTTTAAAGTAATTTAGGTTTCCCGGATTATTGGGGTAATTTTTTTCAACGTACTCTATGGCTTCCGTGAGTGTTTTGTCAATTGCTGAAAAGGTTGGAGTTGGTAAGGGGACATTTTTTGGAAAAGGTTTTCTATTTTCTGAATCGAAAGTAAGTTTTCCACCCAGTGGTTTTCCCTCTTCGTCCATTAGTATGCCGTGTTTTTTACGTTGATGATTATAAAAATCAGTTTGGAAGTATCGTTTTCTTTGTTGAAAATAGGCATGAGATTCTTCCAAAGGTGTAATGAAATTAGGGTTGGAATACACAATGATTTCAACGGCTGTTGTTTTTGCCCCTTCTTTTATTTGTTTCCATAACCAATTGTCACCAGGCTCGCAAAGATGAATCTGCTTATATTTTTCACTCAAGTATTGAACCAACTTTGTAGCGTTACATAGCGAATTTTGGGCGTCGATGTATTGAACGGAATAGCCTTTTTCAACCAATTTTTCTGCATAATTTATTTGACTTGCACGGTGTAAAACCAATTTTTGTTGAATAAAAGAAAACTGGTTGTAATAAAGGTCGCTTTCTACAATTACCACCGATTTTACATGTTCTAGTGCTTGGTTGGATTCAAATAATTGATGGGGAAAAACGAGGGCAACTGAATTCATCGGATGGATGAATAACAAACGATTTGGGTTTTAGTTTCTTTTTATTTCTTTTCTGGGGGATGGGAGTGGTTTTTGGCTGTATTATCCAACTCCAATTCCTCTAAGTGGTTCATAGCCATCATTTGTTTGATGGTGCTATTCATACCTGTAGGTGAGCCATCTAAGAATATAACGTTTCCTTTTCCGTCTGATGCGAAATTTTTGATGGCTTCTGTCCACATTGTAAACAACAAAAATGACACGTCTAAGTCGGCTGATTTCATCTCATTTGCGGCTTCTGTCATACCTTTTGCGACCTCTTTTCGGAAAAGTGCAATACCTTGACCTCTAAGTTGCGCAGCTGTTTTTTCCGCTTCTGCTGAAATTCGGATGGCATTTCCTTCTGCTTCCGCACCTTTTGTTTTGGTAATTAACAAAGCTTGACCTTCATTTTCTGCAGCGGCTTTTAAATTGCTCGAAGCAACCACTCTTGCCATCGATTTTGTAATTTCTTCATCGAAGGTAATGTCGTTTAAGGCCAAATCATGCAAGTTATAACCCCAACTGTCTAACACATGATCAATCGAAATTTTAACATTTTCCACGATTTCATTGCGCAGCGATAAAATTTCTGACTGTCTTTTGGTGGCTACATAACCACGAACGCTGCCCTCAATGGTGCGTGTTAAAGCGGTCATAAAATCCCTGTCGTTTACAAACTTAAAAGCAACATTTTTTAATGTTTCTTCTTTATTGTCAAGCACAGAATAGAGCAACATTGCCCTGAAATATACATTTGCTTGATCTTGAGTAATGGCTTGAAAATCTAATTCAATGGATTTGTTTTGAATGGAAATGCGTCGATAAACACGTTCCAATACTGGAATTCGGAAATTCAATCCTGGATTAAGCACTCGCCTGTATTTCCCGAACATAGTAATAATGGTGATGGTACCTTGTTGAACAGTGGTTATACTCAGCAACAAGATAATTATTATCCCAAAAACAGGAATAATATTGGATAGAAAGTCTGACATGGTTTAGGTTTTAGTTGAACGAATGTCGTTGAAATGTTTGAAATAATGTCATTTTTAAGACGAATACATTAAACTTCCGCATGAATGGTGCGTCTAAAACGTTATTGTAGTATTAATTTGCAGTGGTGGTAAAAAATGCATGGGTTTTGGTTTTTTGGGGGATGTTGATTCCGGTATTAAATGCACAAGTAAGTCCCAAACAAAGGTTGATTACAGGTCAAATTCAGAATTTTGAAGGCCGTTATATAAACAAAGTTAGTGTGTCTGGATTTCGCATAATGCTTGATTCAAACGATTTGTTCGCCAATGGTTTTAGCAAACCGATTTTCACTACAGAGACAAGCAATGTGGGTGAATATGTGGTTTTTATGGATACAATTGAATTCAAAAAAACCTTAAAATTGAATGGATTTCCAGTTATCATTAATTTGAAAATGCAATGTAATGTTCCTGAATACAAAGAATTTAATGATATAGTGGAATTTAGAAGGACTAATGTGAATGGTTCATTCTTTTATTTAGGTAAAAATATTGTGTTGCGTGGCAATGATGAAGTGATAGAAGCTGTAGTAGTAAAGGCAAAAATGGTAGAAATGAAAGGGGATACTTCCGAGATTAATGCCTCAAATTTCAAGGTAAATCCAGATGCAAGCGCAGAAGATTTGGTAAAAAAAATGCCAGGAGTTACCAGTAGCAATGGCGAAATTCAAGCACAAGGTGAGGCAGTAAAAAAGGTGTTGGTAGATGGTAAGCCATTTTTTGGGGATGATCCGAATGCAGCACTTAAAAACCTTCCTGCAGAAATCGTTTCAAAGGTGCAGATTTACGACGGACAAACAGATAAGAATGCGTTTACAGGTTTAAACGATGGGAATACCACTAAAACCATGAATATCATTACAAAAGGAGGTGTGAAAAATGGAGATTTTGGCAAAATTTATTTTGGAACAGGTTATTCTATTGAAGGAAGTGGAGATGCGTTTAAATACAAGGGGGGATTGCTGTATAATAAGTTCTCAGACAATCAACGGTTTACTATTTTATACCAAGGGAACAATATCAATGAACAGAATTTTTCCTTCGATGATATTTTAGGAGTGATGGGTGGTGGAAGAAATAGAGGTGGTGGAGGAATGGGTGGATTATCTGATTTTTTCGTTAACAGCCAATCTGGAATAACCAGCACACAAGCTTTGGGTTTAAATTATTTTCGTAAGTTGGGAACAAAAGCGGAATTGAATTTTGGATATTCAATGAATATTTCTGATAACGACAATTCTAGTTATACCAATCGATATTTTGTTACTGGATCACAAACAGGTATAACCTATGTAGAAAACGCGTTGAATAAAAGTGTAAATACTAGCCATAGGATAAATGGAAGAATAACGCTAAATCTTGATAGTAATAACAGATTTTTAATTAAACCAAGGGTTTCAATTCAAGATTATGAAGCGCACAATCCTTTAACTGGCAATACCTTAGACAATAATTACGTAAGTCCATTTGCGATTAGCATGTTGTCGAATAAAACAGACATGGAAAATTTGGGTTTAAACGGCAACATTGAAATGGATTGGATGCATTCATTTACTAAAAAGGGCCGGTCGTTGGCGGTTACCATTAACCCTGGTATTACAAATAACAATGGATTAACCAATTTGAATAATCAGTTGTTGTTGAGCAATGGTTTTGGAGAATATGATTCGGTTTTAAGAAATCAAAAAACGGATATTTCTAAATTTGCTCTTACATTAAAATCAGAGGTAACATTCAATGAATCCCTAGATTCAAATCATACGATTTCGGCAAATTTAGACCAAAGTGTAAACCAAAATCAAAGTGACCGATTGAATTATCTTATTCCGTTAAATGGGGTAGATTACACACAATTGGATACGCTTTTGTCAAGTAAATACAAGAATGGTTACATTAGTTATGCAGGTGGTTTGAGTTATACATTTAATAATTACAAATGGCAAGTTGTAACGGGATTAAAAGCACAAGCAGCCTTTTTGAATGGGGATCAGGAATTCCCTTACCCCGTTGCATTTAAGATACCATTTTATTCTTTGTTGCCAAGTTTGAATGTAAGATATAAACCTTCTAAAACAGGTGGAAACCTAAGAATTAATTACAGCACATCGAACAATGCACCAAATATTGAACAGCTACAGGATGTACTAATTAATACAAATCCATTGCAATTGAGTACTGGAAATTCGCAATTGGAACAAGACTATAGACATTCAATGGTTTCGCGTTATTTTAAAATGAATGCGGAATCTGGAAGAAGTTTTTTCGCAATGTTAAATGGATCATTTACACAAAATGCCATTTCTACATTTACTTATGTGGCTGGAACGGAAAGTACTTCTGTTAAAATTGGCGATTCACTGGTCGTTATTTCCCCTGGTGCTCAATTGTCTAAACCCATTAATTTGGATGGTGCTTATAGTTTACGGTTGTTTTTTAACTGGGGATCTCCATTGTTTAAAAGTAAAATCAATTTCAATATGAACGGTGGCTTGACCTATTCAGAGTCTCCCTCCATGATACAGTTTGGATCTCAAGCGGCCCAAGTGAATACTTCGCGAAATCCGTCTATAATTGGGGGAGTTGGCATTAATTCCAATATTTCTGAGAATTTGGATTTTAATATTTACTCAAATACGACCTACAGTCAAGTGTCAAATTCGCTGCAGTCATCATTGAATCAAAACTATGTTAATCAATTAACTCAATTGCGTATAAATTATATTCTATTCAAAAAATGGGTGTTGAGTACAGACGTAACACACCAATTATATAGCGGATTAGGGACGGGGTTTAATCAGAATTATTTTTTGTGGAATGCGGGTATTGGACTGAAGTTCGGAAAAAGGAATCAATCTGAAATAAAAATGACTGCTTTTGATTTGTTGAATCAGAACAGAGCCATTTCTAGAAATGTGAGTCAAACCTATTTTGAAGACATCCAAACGAAAGTGTTGACCCGTTACATAATGATTAATTATGTGTATACATTAAGAAGAATTAATGGCAAAAATACAGGCGAAGATAAACAAAAAATCAAGGCTGGAATGCCACAATCAGGCAGAAGTCATGGCACACAATTTGGTTTGCCAATGCATTAGTTTTAGGTAAATTGCCTTATTGGAGATATATATTTTTTAATTAAAATATAATAGGCGCATAAGTGTTTGTTTTTATCAGTCAATGGTAATAATATTGTGTAACTCTAATATGATTTTTAATTCAATTAAAATATGCGCTAAATGCTTGCTTCTTTTCTTCATATTTTTAGTGAATGAATCTTCGGCTCAAGTCGTTTCAGGGTCCGAAGAAGACATTGCTCTTCGAAGAAGAAAAAGGTTGGATTCGTTGGCCAATTTAGACAAACCCATCGATTCCAGTTTCAAGAAAATAGATACTAAAATAAATTCCGTTGTTAATGATACAATATCAAAAAAAATTAATACAAGTCAAGAGAATATTAAAAATGAAATAAATTCAGCGGTAAAAGCATCCCCCATAGACACCATTAAAAAAGTGGAATTGCCAACTGTAAACGCGCCTGAAAAGATAGAAGCAAAGGTTGAAGAAGTGGTAGAGGCGGTAAAAGCATCCCCCATAGACACCATTAAAAAAGTGGAATTGCCAACTGTAAACGCGCCTGAAAAGATAGAAGCAAAGGTTGAAGAAGTGTTAGAGGCGGTAAAAGCATCCCCCATAGACACCATTAATAAAGTGGAATTGCCACCGGTAACCGTGCCTGAAAAGATAGAAGCAAAGGTTGAAGAAGTGGTAGAGGCGGTAAAAGCATCCCCCATAGACACCATTAAAAAAGTGGAATTACCACCGGTAACCGCTCCAGAAAAGATAGAAGCAAAAGTGGATGAGGTTAGAGCAACCGTCAATCCATCTTATACCGATACTACGAAAAAAGGTTCAGTTCAAGATACTTCAATTCAGGCAGACTCTGCAGTTTTAGAAATACCACCAAATTTATTGGATAGTGCTAGTGCTGTGATTGATTCTGCAGCAGTTGATCAAATTGTAGAAACTGATACAGCAGCTCCCGTTGTTGAAGTTCAAGCAGAAGCGCCACCCAAAGGTACTTGGGCTTTTGGAGGTACTTCGACCATTACCACCAATCAAAGTCAATTCTCAAATTGGCAAGGGGGGGGACAGAATTCTATTGCAATATCGACTTCATTGGATTTAAGTTTAAACTATACAAGCGAAAATTTAAACTGGGAAAATACATTCGCCGCGGGTTACGGTATCATGTTACAAGGGGTAAATGCCAAATGGTTTAAAAATGATGACCGACTTGAGTTAACTACAAAATTGGGTAAAAAAGCAAGTAAAAATTGGTTTTATACTGCACTAATTACGCCATCAACTCAATTTCAACCGGGATATAATTCTGAGTTAGACACCATTCCAATTTCTGAGTTCTTTGCTCCAGGTTATGTGGTGGGATCTTTGGGATTTGATTATAATCCGAGTTCTAAGTTGAGTATATTCATTGGACCGGTAACCAGTAAGAATACGTTTGTATTAAACCAAGATTTAGCCAATCAAGGTGCTTTTGGTGTTGAAGCAGGTGTTTTTGATGATTTGTTGGGTGTTTATACAACTTCCGGAAAGAGACATCGTTCAGAAACAGGGGGTTATATGCGTATAGTATTTAATGAACCACGTATTATGAAAAATATTGGCATTCAATCTAAACTTGAACTGTTCAGTAATTATTTAGTGAAACCAGAAAATATAGACGTTGATTTTGAAAATACGATTACAATTAAGGTTAATGAATACATTTCTACAAACTTGATATTGCATTTCCTTTACGACGACGACATTCAAATAGCATTGGACCCTGAAGGCTTAAGAACTGGACCAAGATTACAGTTTAAAGAAGTGTTGGGTGTTGGATTGTCAATTAATATTGGCGGCGCTGGTTCTTAATTAATTGGTATAAATACGATTTTAGTTTGGTTCACGTTTTGATTGTCGATCGGGCGATTAGTCTTTAATTAATGGTATAAAAGGAATATTATACTTTGATTTTTTTGGGGGATGTTTAGTACTGCAATTAATTATTTGAAGAGATGAGTCATTGTGAACCGGGTATAATTTAGATTTTAAAATGATCACTAATTAGAGATTAATTTTATCGAAAGATAAGTATACAAAAAATGCAATGATTTTTATTGTTAGTTCTTAGAAAATTACCAGTGGTTTATGCGTTTTTAGGGTAATTCAGGTGTGATTACAAAGAATAGAGTATTGACTGTTGTGGTGGGTGCTAAATGGACCTAAAATGGATTGTTTATTTATAAAAAATATTAACGGAATTAGCGAAATTAATTATCTAGTTCTGTAATTAATTAATGGCAATATAAAATGGGAATAGGGTTTTATCCCTTCATCTATTTTTATTGGTGTTAGTTAAAACTCAGGGAACGGATCTGGATTCCGTTTGCGCATTTTCAGAGCGGGTAAAACCATGAGTGTAATTTCATGTGTAACTGGTACTGAGGCATTGTTAATGCTTAGGTTCCAGTCGGTACAATAGCTTACGAAATAATTTTTAAAGCGTGCTCCGAAATAGTGATTTAATGCCCAAGCTTTTCCTTGATAAGCAATGGTATTTTGAGCACCGGCTCCAACTCTAAAGTTTAAATAATTAACATTTACCATTAAAGATATGGATTGAACATCACTTTGATGGGTATAACTTGCTGTAGGAATAATGGCATAATTGTCAAATTCCTTTTTGAAATTTAAACCACCAATTACGTGAAACTTAAGGGGTATTTTTTGATTGGTTCCTTCGTAAAAGGAAATATCTGGTTCATTTAAATTGAAGGCTGAAACTCCGAGAAAACCTTTTTCAGTATAAAAAACTGCACCGGCAGAAGCATGGAAAACATTTTTTGTGATTTGTGCTAACGGCTCAGCAGTTGGTTTAACGAAGCCAGACATAGATTCGTTTATTTGATCGTCCCAAAAAAATTGTTCTTTTCCGAATGTAAAAGAAGAGAATTGCGCGGTCATTCCGAGTTTTAATCTGGTTTTACGCAAACGAATGTTGTAAGCATAGGCTAACATTCCTGAAAAGTGGCTGTATTTTGATTGGTCGGAATTTCCTGAGTTTAAATCAGTTGTGAAAGCACTAAATCCCCAAGAAGTATTCGTGCTACCCGCTGGCATATCCACAGAAATATTTTGGGTATACATTCTTTTTTTATTTAAACCAAGCCATTGTGCTTTGGTCCCAGAAACGATTCTAGCAGCTTCACCAAAATCAATGTGTCCAGTTCCAATAAGCGCAGGATTTGTTAGAATGCGGTGGGAGTATGATTGACGAAATATGGGATTTTGGGCGTTCGTAAAAGCAGTAATAAAAACCACATTCAAAAGGGTGAAGGCTTTTAGACGGTTACGAAGGTTCATGTAGAAATTCATACGAAAGAATTATAGCTACAAACATATTGATTTTTAATTGAAAAATCCGATGTTTTTATTGGGATTTTTTGTTCTTAAAAATGTCATTAATTTATTTTTGTTATTCAATTAAATATCTTTGACATTCATCCCCCTTTTTTTGTAATATTGACAACACAAAATTTGAACTAATTTTTATGCATTTATATCGAACAGTGTTATCCATTAAACGTCTGAATTTTTCTCGGGTTTCGGAATCAATGGCACCTTTCAAGTTACTTATAGCTTTTGTTTTACTGTTTTTTGTTGCGATACAAACCAAAGCAAGTACAGATTCATGTATCCGTCTAACGGCTACAATTTCTTCAAATAATGCGAATCAATGTTTGAGTGGCAATTCGTTTGTTCTGACGAATAATTCGTCGGATACGAGTTTGTTTACAGTGTCATCGCACCATTGGGATTATGGAGATGGAAATACTTCTACCACTTCTGCGGTATCTCACGGTCATTCCTATGCAACTTCTGGTACTTTTTCAGTAATTTATACTGTTATTAATTCTGGTGGATGTAAGAAAATAGACACAATTGTAGTAAACGTAATTAAGGTTTCTCCCGTTTTTACAGTTGGTAAAGACTCTTTATGCATTGGGTTAAGTCAATTTTTATTTACCAATACGTCAACTACTACTTTGGGGACTATCTCAAACTACGAATGGAGGTACGGAGACGGTATTATTCAGGTTGCTGCCAATAATTCTAGCAAATCACATACGTATGCTGACACTGGATTGTTTGAAGCAGAATTATGGGCAGAAAATTCATTCGGTTGCCAAGACAGCTTCACCAAGTTTTTATATGTAAAGGCAGTACCCAATGCCCAATTTACAAAAAATTTAAGTACAGCTTGTTTAGATGGCAATAGTTTTCAATTTACAAATACCAGTAATTCGGGATACCCGGTTTCTAATACAAGTTATTCTTGGAGTTTTGGAGATGGAACAACTTCCGTTTTGGCTACACCAGCAAATAAAACATATTCTACTTCGGGAAGCAAAACAGTGAGATTGATTGCAACCAATAATTATGGTTGTAAAGACACTGTTAGTCAATCCGTAATAGTAAATGGAAATCCAACAGCAAACTTTACCATTAACGATACTGCTCAGTGTTACGACGTTCACCGTTTTAGGTTTACCAATACCAGTGTATCCAATGTTTTAACAGCAACCATGACGTACACCTGGGATTTTGGAGATACAAGTAATGCCTCGAGCACAAATCCTCAAAAGATATATTCTTATACTGGTCCAAAGTATGTACAACTGATAGCCAGAAATGCGGCTGCCTGTTACGATACAGTCATTAAAAGAATTATGGTTGCGCCAGAACCAGTGTCTGCACTTTCGTATTCCGATACAGCACTTTGTTCCAATAATAATCTATTTGTTTTTGAAGATGAATCTACTGTTGAAAGTGGAGGAGGAAGTATAACGGCAAGTTGGAATTTTGGTGATGCCACTTCAGCCACTGGAGATTCAGTGAGTCGCAGATATTCAACAAGTGGTTATAAGAATGTTATCTTAACTACCACCACAAGTTACGATTGTGAAGACACCAGTAGCATTCGTATACACGTTCTGACCATTCCAAACGCTTCTTATTCAAAATTGAATTCAGACAATTGCTTGAGCTCTACTCATCAATTTAGAGTAAGAGATTTAAATGCTTCAACCATTCCTTCTGTAAATTGGACGATCACTGGCGGTATAACAAAAACGGATTCAATATTTACACAAAATTTCGCATCTTCGGGAACAAAAAATGTAGTTGTAATTATTCAGAATTCTCGTGGTTGTGCTGACACCACAAGTACAACCGAGGAAATTTATAAAAATCCTACTACATCTATAGACGTCGCCAACGACAGCATACAATGTTTAAACGGAAATAGCTTTAGCCTTCAAAGCACTTCAGTTTCAAACGTAGTGAGTTCTAGTTTAACTTATAATTGGTCTTTTGGGGATGCAAGTACTTCTAATTTAGAGGATCCATCAAAAAGTTATCTGGCTTACGGAACAAAAAATGTTCAATTGATAGTAACGAATAATCAAAATTGTAAAGATACCGCTACAACAGTTTTAATTGTTCATGCTCAACCAACAGTGAGTTTTACAATTAACGATTCTACTCAATGTCAAAACAACAACGATTTTGATTATACAGACAATTCAACCATCCCATCAGGGGAAGGTACTTTGTCTCGTTTATGGAATTTAAATGGGAGCGCAACTTCAGTTTTAAACCCCGTTTCCAATTCATTCTTAACCACCGGAACAAAAAGCGTAAAATTGGTGATTACATCCAGTTTTGGATGTGCCGATTCATTGCAAAAAGCGATACAAGTTTTGGCAATCCCAAATGGCGTTTTTGCTAAACTAACACCTGATTCTTGTTTAAATACATTGACTGTATTAAGGGTGAGAGATTTAAACAGTGTGACGCCTAGTAGCGTTAACTGGAGTTTTTCTGATGCAACAACTAGCACTGATTCAATTGTAAATAAGACATTTACAACTGGGGGTAATAAAACAGGTACGGTTAGAGTAGGGAATGCAGCAGGCTGTCTAGACACAGTATCTTTTGCGTTTAACTTGTATGCAAATCCAGATGCAAATTTTAGTATTGGTGATTCTACTTTATGTATTAACGCAAATAATTTTAGTTTTCTAGACGCTTCAGCAGCAAATAACGGCTCAATAGTAAGGCGCATTTGGAATTACGGTGACTCTGATATAGATACATTGGTAGCATCTAGCACAACACATTCATACAATAGCAATGGTACTTATACAGTTTCATTATCTGTGTTGAATTCTTTAGGATGTTCTGACATTACAACTAAATCAGTTTATGTTTATGCACAACCACTTGCACGTTTTTCTATAGATGATAGCTTGCAATGTTTGGCCGGCAATGATTTTTCTTTTACTAGTACCAGTAGTTCCAATGCGTCCGTACCGGCAATGACTTTTAATTGGACGTTTGGAGATGGTTCTTCTTCTAACAATGTTTCACCAGATAAAACATATTCTGTAACGGGTGCCAAAACGGTTACCTTAATTATAGAGAATAGCAATGGTTGTTTGGATACAGTATCAAAAAGTGTAGAAATATACAAACAACCAACTTCCAGTTTTACAGTAAACGATTCAGCACAATGTTACGATGTTCACCGCTTTAAATTTACCAGTACCAGTGCATCCAATATATCGAATGCAAGCTTAACTTATGCATGGGAGTTTGGAGATACAACCACCGCTTCTAGCAATATTCCTCAGAAAATTTATTCGTTCCCAGGAGCAAAATTCGTTGAATTGATTGTTCGCAATAATAATGGTTGTTACGATACCACCATCGAAAGAATAATGGTTGCACCGTATCCGGTAGCTTCTTTTACGATTGATGATGACGAGCAATGTGATAATGACGATGACTTTTTATTCACGAGTACAAGTTCAATAGCCTCTGGCGGTGGTACCTTGTCGTACAATTGGGATTTTGGAGATTGGGGAACAGGAACTGGTAGTTCAATTCATCACAGTTATAATGGGAATGGTGGCAGGACTGTTGGACTTACTGTTACTTCAAGTTATGGTTGTCAACATTACGCTTCCAAGTCAATAAATGTGTTGCAAATGCCAAACGCAATGTATGCGAAGTTGACTAGCGATAGTTGTGCGAATTCGATGCACCAGTTTGGTGTTAGAGACTTAAATGCGGCAACTTTTCCTGCTGTATCGTGGACTTTCACAGGTGGAATCACTAGAAGCGATTCCATAATTAACGTCCAATTCCCAACAGGAGGTACCAAGAATATTCGTGTTGTAGTTCAAAACTTTAATGGTTGTTACGATACTATTAATACCTCAGAATTAATAGTGAACAATCCAGTTGCAAGTTTGACAAGTACTACTTCGCAAGACTGTTTTATTGACAATCAGTTTTCTATTAATGGAGGTTCTTCGGATGGTTCAGGAAGAGCGATTACCAAATATTTGTGGAACTTAGGCGATGGTACCATTGACTCATCGGCCAGTAGTTCTTTCGGTGTTCACCAATATGCGGCAGCCGGAAATTATACTGTTAAACTAATCACTGAAACGAGTGCAGGATGTAAAGATACTGTTATAAAAAACGTATATGCAATACCCAGTCCAACAGCGTCGTTTGCAGTAAATGACCCTATCCAATGTGCTACTGGAAATTCATTCCATTTTTCGAATAATAGCAATAGTAATTTAGGTGTTAATAATTTAACCTATACTTGGTTGCTTGGAGATACCACTTCTACTGCGGCTGCCAGTCCTGTGAAGAGTTATATGTATTTCGGTGAGCGTTATGTTTCGTTAACTGTAACAAATGATTCTGGATGTACAGATGAAGCATTAGATACCTTATTTATAGCCCCAATGCCAAATAGTTCATTCACATTTTCTCCAAGAGTACCTGCAGAAACGTGTGAGAATTATAATCTCTACAATACTGTTAATAATTCTAGTGTTGTTTCTGGAGGCGGAACGCTTAGTTATTTGTGGGAGTTCGACAAATTAAATGTGAGCTCGCACAACAGTACTCTCACACAACCAGATTTTAGTTATACAAGCGCAGGGTGGAAAAAAATATTATTAACCACCAGAACTTCATATGGTTGCACAGATACAATGTCTTCGACAACATTTGTAAGGCCAAACCCCAATGTTAGTATTTCTAAGTTAAATACAGATTCTTGTATTTCCAATGCGCTTCGTTTAACCGTAGATGATTTAAATGGTGATTCTATAATAAGGGTTAAATGGGATTTTCATGATGGCGACACAGCCAATACGAGAATAACCAATAAATTGTATGCTTCTACTGGTGCTAAAAGTATCAGTGCTGTGGTAACGAATAATTACAATTGTTTTGATATTGGATGGTTTTCAACTACCCTTTACAGTAGCCCTAAGGCCAAGTTTAATTTGGCACAAAATACAGCGTGTTTAAATGGCAATGAATTTGAGTTAGATGACAGTTCGACCTCAACTTTTGGCACAATAAATTCCTATAGTTGGTCTTTGGGAGATGGGGCTACAAGATCTAAAGTTTTAAGTGATACTGTTTTGCATTCCTACACCTATTCCGATACATTTAATGCGAAGTTGATTGTAGGGACAAATAAAGGTTGTTACGACAGTGTTACACGTCAAATTTTTGTTCACCCAAACCCAATAGCGAACATCAGCATCGCAGACAGCGTTCAGTGTTTTGCGGACAACCAGTTCAACATCCAAACCAGCAGCGTGTCGAATACAAGCAATGCGAGTTTGAGTTATAGCTGGAACTTGGGAGATACAACGACATCCACCCAAGAAGACCCAACTAAGAGTTATGCGGTTTATGGAGACAGAGACATTGTATTGACGGTAGAGAACATTCATGGATGTCAGGATACGGCTTATTCAAACATCGTGGTTCATGCAATGCCGGTGGCAGATTACAGCATCAATGATGCAGAGCAATGCTTCAGCGACAACAGCTTCCAATACAAAGACTTGTCAACGATAGTATCAGGACAAGGCACATTGAGTAGAAGTTGGACTTTGGGGGATGGCAGTTCATCCACCCTAACAAACGTTAGTAAGTCTTACAGCAATTTTGATACGTTAAGTGTAAAAATGGTGAGCACAAGTAGCTTCGGTTGCAAAGACTCATT